>CAZMAF010000032.1:0-19374 GCA_964564225.1 uncultured Lachnospiraceae bacterium | reverse complement strand
ATCCTTTGATGGACTGTAAGGTATGCCGCAGCCGTCACAGAGCGGACAAGCTGATCGAAGACTACGTTGCCGAAAACACGCTCGACATCAATCCCAACGGCTGGACAAGCGACAAAATGAGCGATTACATCCGTGAAAATCATATCAAATGCCCCTCCTGCGGCAGCTCTGACTTTACGCCCATCCGTAAGTTCAATCTGATGTTCAAAACCTTTATCGGCGTTACCGAAGACTCGGCAAGCGAAGTCTATCTGCGCCCCGAAACCGCACAGGGTATTTTCGTAAACTTCAAAAATATTCAAAGAACGACGCGCCGCAAAGTGCCCTTCGGCGTTGCGCAGATCGGTAAATCCTTCCGTAACGAAATTACGCCTGGTAACTTCATTTTCCGTATTCGTGAATTTGAACAGATGGAGCTTGAATTTTTCTGCAAGCCCGGTACTGACCTTGAATGGTTCGATTATTGGAGAAGCTACTGCCGCGACTTTCTTTACAATCTCGGCATGAAGCCCGAAAATCTCCGTCTGCGCGATCACGACAAGAACGAGCTCTGCTTCTACTCGAAAGCAACCACCGACTTTGAATTTCTCTTTCCCTTTGGTTGGGGCGAGCTCTGGGGCATTGCCGACAGAACTGACTACGACCTCACCCAGCACACCAACGTAAGCGGCGACTCGCTCGACTATTTCGATCCCGAAACGAACGAACGCTATATTCCCTACGTTATTGAGCCCTCGCTCGGCGCAGACCGCGTGTTCCTTGCCTTCCTTTGCGATGCTTATGACGAAGAGATTATTGATGCCGCGAAAAACGACGTCCGTGTTGTTCTCCGTCTGCACCCTGCCCTCGCACCCTATAAGGCGGCGATTCTTCCCCTTTCCAAAAAGCTCACGCCTAAGGCAGAAGAAATCTACCGAGAGCTATCGAAGAAATTTATGATCGACTTTGACGACACCGGCTCGATCGGTAAGCGCTATCGCCGCGAAGACGAGATCGGTACGCCCTTCTGCATCACCTACGACTTTGACAGTGAAACCGACGGTTGCGTAACCGTCCGTGACCGCGACACGATGGAGCAAGTCCGCATCCCGATTGCCGACCTCGAAAGCTACATCGCAGAAAAGCTCGAATTTTAATAATTTTAATAGAGATGCCGCCCGCATTCCTACGGTGGGCGGTATCTTTTATTGAAATGCCAATCATTACAATTGGAATCTGTGTTTTTGATACCATTCAAATATCCACCCCAAACAAGGAGAAAAATGCGATTACTAAAAAAGACTTGATTTTTAAAACAACTTATGCTATACTATAAAAAAAGAAAAACATTAAGGAGGCTCGTATGCGTTTACAGGAATCAGGCGAAATGTATCTTGAAACGATCTATCTTTTATCCAAACGAAATCCGCGCGTGCGCGCCATCGACGTCTGTCAGGAAATGGGTTATTCCAAGCCAAGTGTCAGCCGCGCCGTCGGACTGTTAAAGGACGGCGGATTTATCACGGCAGATACGGAGGGCTATCTGCTTCTCACCGCAAAGGGACTTGAAGTCGCCCAAAAAACCTATGAGCGCCATACCGTTCTTACCGACTTTTTCAAAAAGCTCGGCATTCCCAACGAGATCGCTCAAGAAGATGCCTGCCGCATTGAGCATTGTATCAGCGACACTACCCTGCAAGCCATCAAAAAACTCAACGAAACCATATAAAAAACCAAGCTTCTTTACCGGAAGCTTGGTTTTTTTATAGATCGCTCGCCTTAAAATTGTAAAGCGGTTTTATGACCGACAGTACCTCGACCGTCGGCTTGATATTTTCAAGAATTTCCGCCATAGGCTTATACGCCATAGGCGATTCATCAATTGTGGCAAAACCCACCGACGTCGTAAAAATTCCCGACATCGACTCACGGTATTCTTCCAGCGACAAAAGCTCTCTCGCTTCCCCACGGCTCAACAACCGTCCTGCCCCGTGAGGCGCAGAATAATTCCAATCGGGATTACCTTTACCGCGGCAAATAAGGCTTCCGTCACGCATATTAATGGGAATCAGCAGCCGCTCGCCCTCTTTTGCCGAAACTGCGCCCTTGCGCAAAATTCCGGCATTCAGATCAATGTAATTATGCACCGTCGTAAAGCTTTCCATAGCCTTCAAAGACATACCCTTTAGAATCACGTCTGCCATCGCCAGACGGTTAAGATCGGCATACGCCTGCATCACCGCCATATCGTGAAGGTAATCATCAAGGTCCTGCCCCTCGACGTAACAAAGCGATTTGGGAATCGGCGTGCGCTTGGTATTTTTCAGTTTTTTCAACTCGCTCTCGATCCTGTGCTTCTTTCCTGCCGCCGTAAGCTCGGCAATCAGGGTGCGCACCGCAACGTCGTCCGAACGGTTCAGACGATGATATCCAAGATTTTGATAATACTCGGCAACCTGCTTACCGACAAAACGGCTGCCCGAATGAATCACGAGATACAAAAAGCCTTCGTCATCACGGTTGACCTCGATAAAATGATTGCCCCCACCGAGCGTTCCCAACGAAAGCTCTGCACGGCTTACGTCAATTGCTTTATAACAGCGAAGGGAAGAAAGCGAAAGCTTTTTTAAAAAAAGATGCGCCTTTTTACGAATTGCCATTCCCGACGGGATTTCACTTCGTATCAAAGCATCAAGCTTTGCATAATCCATCTCGCATTCAGCAAGCTTCACAACGTGCATACCGCAACCAATATCAACACCGACAATCGAGGGAATAACCGTATTTCCAACCGTCATCGTCGTACCGACGGTACAGCCCGTACCCGCATGACAGTCGGGCATCATACGAATAACCGCGCCCTCTGCCGTTTTTTGATTGAGAAGCTCAATAATCTGCGAAATGCAGGCAGAATCGGCGCTATCGGTAAAAACCTTAGCAGTATTGTATTTTCCTGTAACTTCTATCAAAAATATTTTCCTTTCTTTCAAAAAACAAACAACTGTCAGGCGATCTTCAGAACGGGATCGCCCGCGTAAAACAATCAACAAAATCAGGATGCTCGGCAAGAGATATAACCTCCGTTTTGGCGCAAAGAGCTTCAAATGCCGTAACAGCACCCCCATCAAGCGCTGCCAGAACCGCGCCGCGAAGCGCCGTATTACCGACTGAAAGCACGTCCCGAGCAATTTCACGCGGCAAAAGTCCGATCCGATAAGCGCTGTCGGACGACAAATAAGAGCCAAAGCCTCCCGCAAGATAAAGATACCGAGCCTCACCCATCAAAAGCGCTGACTCGCTGCGTAAAAGCGTCAGCCCCGCTGAAATAGCCGCCTTCGCAAGCTGAAACTTGTGAACGTCATCAGGTGTTATCACAACGGCTGACGGCGCAGGCAAGAGAACGCCTGTCGACGTTTGCCGTGAACCGTAAAGTCTGTACGGCGAGGCAAGATAGCCATTTTGAGCAATTACACCGTCATCCAACAAAAGCGCTATAAGATCGCACAGTCCTGCGCCGCAAATACCGCGCGCCGGCATATCACCCACCGTCTTATAATAATAGATGCCCTTTTTTTTGTAAACGCGAGAGACAGCGCCGCTGATACCGCCCATACCCATGGATATCTCGCCGCCCTCAAAAGCAGGTCCTGCCGCACAGGAAGTAACAAATAAACGCCCCTTATGCCAAAGAGCCATTTCCCCGTTTGTACCGATATCAAGAAGGATCGAAGACATAGTACCCTCGGTCATACCAAGCGCATATACACCTGCCATCACGTCACTTCCGACAAAGGCGGATGCCGACGGCAGAACGACAATACGCTCAAACGGCAGTAAAAACTCACGCCCTTCACGGAACTGCGTATCCAGAAACGAAGGCGTAAAAGGATATTGCCCCATGCCCGCAGGTGAGATACCGAGAAACAAATGAAGCATTGTCGGGTTGCCAACAACGGTCAGCACCTCACCCCGACGTTCCGCGCCGAAAAGCTCTGTGGCAAGAGCTCTGACCGTCTTCAACAAAACAGCCTGAAGCTCTGACAAACGACCGTTTCGGGCGGCTTCAATACGGCGCATCACGTCAGCACCAAACGCCGCCTGCGGATTAAGCACCGAACGATGCCGAAGTACGTGACGTTCTTCAAGATCGACAAGAGCCGCCGAAATCGTCGTCGTGCCAATATCAAGCGCCATCGCCAAGCGAATATTTTCCAAAGCAACAGACGGTATCTCATCCGATACGCCGCCCTCCGGAGCAGAAACGGCGATCCGACAGCCTTCCCGCCCAACGAAAACACGGCAAGCGGCAATTTCACCCTTCTCATCCGGCAAAACCTTCTTTCCGTTTTTGCCGTAAACCTCACCGTCAAGAAGCATAACGCGGCATCTGCCGCACTGCCCTGCGCCTCCGCAAGGCATAGAAAAAGGAATACCCAACTGAAAAAGCACGTCGGATAACCTTTGCCCCGCAAAAACGCGGGATACCGTTACCATCGTATCCATACAGCCTTCCTTTCGGGTATTCCCTTTGTCATCAGTTCATCAACGAAAACAGTTTTTCATAATCGTAACTGCGGATCTGCTCAGCGCCTTCCTTGAGAGTGTACTCGCCATCGCCCACCGCAACGTCAGCCTCCTCAGGCGTATCTACGGTCTCGCTCGCCATCATCGTAAAGAAACGGTGATAATTCATCGCATCGGTCAGCATAAAGTAAGGAAGCAGATATTCCGTCGCCTCGGTTGCCGCCACCGTCGCATCGCTGTCTTTGGCAACATTAAGCCAGACAAACTCACGCGCCGCAAGATCAACACCGAACAAATAGGACATCGTCGAATCACAGTTAACAGTAAACGCCGAGCGTACCGTTTTCGGCTCGTAAATCTCACCCGAATCGTCAGTCGCTCGCATCATATAGCCTGCACGGCAAACACATTCGGAAAAAGGCGACCCCGAATAGACGTTTGCAGTAAAAACAAGCATCTTAATCTTAGGATGCTTTTTTATAAATTCATCGAGCTGAATATCGTAATATTCCGAACCGCCCTCATAGCCCGAGGTCTCATCGCCCGAGAAAATAATCGCGCCCGACTGATTCTTTGACATCGTTCGCCAGGAAAACTCATGCAGCTTCCCCTCGTCGTCAAAGCCGATCGCAGAAAGGTCAATATCGTACACCTTTTCCCAATAGACGAAAGCGCGAAGCTTCTCGCCATCGGCAATAGGAATCCGCGAGCCGCGCGGCAGAACGCCGATACCGCCCATCGCAGTATTTTCCTGCATGGGAAGCGCGATCTTTTTCATCGACTCATCAATATACACCTTACCGAGCCGTCCCGACAGTGCCTTTTCCAGATGTTCTTCAATAAAGCGTTCAAGAAGTGAGAGAACCTCACGGGACAAAAACGTTTTGCGGCGGCGCGCCTCTTTGTGCGTTTCCTTATGCGCAACAAAACGGTTATAGCGCGTAAAACGGAACGTACGGTAACTTTCCTCAACGTAGGTGCGGTAACGAATGTAAAGCTGTAACAAGATCATCGCGTTATCAGCCCGAACAAGTGACAGAATGCCAAGAATCTCCTCCTCTGTCTTCGCGCGGCTGAGCAGATAATGTAACTGACGAAGCAAAGCGCCGCTTCCCTTTTTCTCACAAAGAAGCTTTGCAGCACCCAAAATATCGCCGGTAGCAATCAATGCTTCAAAATCGGAATAGATGCTGATATTGCCCTTTTGGCGCATGAGCATAACGAATTCCTCTCCGCGCTTTGACTTTGGCTGATAGTGAATATGATGTAAAAATCCGCACCAGAGCGTCTTCTTTTCAAAACAATCCTTAATGTTATAAACGCCATTTTCCAAAATCGCATCGAGAAGCTTGGTCAAAAATACGCGATCACGGTTTTTGAAGTTCAATTTTTTAAGAGAGCGATTGTCATAAACCGTATAGTTCAGATAATCAACGACTTTCATCACATCGGAAAGCGTCAGAAACTCAGCAAAAGCAAGGTCGCGAAGCTCCACAAGCAAGCGAATCGCCGTATTCTTCGATGCAATGTCCGAAGGACAGCCAAATTTCGTAATATACGTCTTAACGATTTTAAAATCATGTTCACTCAAAGGACGTGTTGACGAGAGAAGCCCCGACACCGATTCCTTGAGAAGCGCTTTGGCTTCGATTTCATCTACGATCGTATATTCCCGAACCGTAACCTCCTCTTGAAAGGCAACGCGCTCAAGATACTGTTCCATGACCGAATGTCCCGCCTCTTCAAAAGCACCGAAACCATAGGTCACGACATAGTGAAAAAGCTGATCAAATAAGAGCTGATCGGGCGAGAGCGTGCGGATCGACTGCGGGAAACCGCGATAAAACGGAAGCGGAACGTGAATACCGAGCCACGCAGACGTATCATCAAGCATACGTTGGTCGGCAAGATGATACGCGCCCTTAACGCGGATCGCAAAAAGTGTCATCATCGAAAGGACAATATCGTTTGCATTTTCGCAAGGATAGCCTTCCTCGTGAACAAGATAATGCTTTGAAAATAAATACTCTTTAAAAATCGCTTCCATAAAAACCTCCCGAAAAAGAAAAAGATCGGCTGAATGATCGGATTATCTCCGCGCTACCATTGCGCCACGTCGCCACCGAAGTGTCAACGGTGGGATTCGAACCCACAACCTGAGGCTTACCATGCAAGAAGTAAACCCGAATAGCTGCCAACCCTTTTCCGGTAAATTACGGCGCTGTTTTTTCTCATAAAAAAGCAGTAAGCACCGTTAGCTACCTGACACGAAATTACGGCATTAAAAACTCATTTTTAAGAGAAGTAAATACCGTTAGCTGTGTCGTAATTACATTGTACACGATTTTTTATCAAAAGTCAATATTATATTAATATTATTTTACAGATCCGCCTTCCTCGGCATCTGCGTTACCGCGTCCCGACAGTGCAATGCCAAGCGTTTTCAAAAGAAGCCGTACATCAAAAGAAAGCGAAAGATTACCGACATAATACGCATCAAGAAGCGCTTTGTTTTTATCAAAAACCGTATCCCTGCCTGCAAGCTGTGCATATCCCGTAATCCCGGGACGTACACGGTAGACTCCGAGTGTCTCGCGAAGCTCATGACAAACGGCATCCTCCTTCACAAGCGGTCGATAACCGACGAGCGACATCGTCCCCAATAAAACGCAGAAAAGCTGTGGCAATTCATCAAGCGAATATCGCCGTAAAACACGTCCGATCGGCGTAATATACCGTTCACGATCGGGAAAATCACACGTCGGACAGGATGGTGGCGCGTCCGATGTCATCGTGCGAAATTTATAACAAACAAACTCCCTGCCGTCTTTGCCGATCCGCCTCTGACAAAAAAGAATATTTGCAGGGGACTCAAATGCAAGAATAAACGCAATCAGAAGCATAAGCGGCGAAAACAAAACAAGCAAAACAAGCGAGAACACAATATCAAGAAAACGCTTTATAAACGGATAAATCCGCCTTTTCGCACGTTCTGTCGACAAAGCGCCGAACAAACGCTCGTATACGGCAGGAGAATATTCTTTTGTACAATCAATTGCCATCGGTTGATGCGAAGACGATAACCCAAGATACGCGCGTTTCATAATACCCCCCTTTTCTTACTACTTTTCCCCATCCGAAACCCTTTTATACATCACCAGATCCATCACACGTTCACGTTTTTTTCACTGCAAATATAAAAAACATCTTGCAATTTACCCATATTTTGTGTATAATGAACTCACAGAAAATGTCAAGGAGGACTTTCTATGCCAACGACAAACATTACCAAGATCAAAACCTCGCGCCCGAATCTCTATTTGCGCGTTGCAGAGGGACATTTTGCGACAAATCACTCGCACAGCAACTATTATATTGACGTCGCCGCACAAAAAAGCCGCCTTTCCGAAGCAGTAGCCGTCGCCGAGGCGCTCTGCACCAATTACAAATACGCAACCAATATCGTTGATACCATCCTCTGTCTTGACGGTACCGAGGTGATCGGCACCTGTCTTGCAAGAGAGCTTACCAAAAACGACTATATCAACGTCAACGCCCATCAGACGGTCTATATCGTCACCCCGGAGCATACCGTCGGTTCACAGCTGATGTTCCGCGACAATATCGCTCCGATGATCCGCGGTAAGCACGTTCTTATTCTTGCCGTTTCGATCGCAACCGGCTATACCGCCAAAGCGGCAATTGAAGCGGTTAACTATTATGGCGGCGATATCGTCGGTCTTGCTTCAATTTTTGCCACCGCTATCGAATGTGACGGTTATCCCGTTAATTCGGTTTTCAACCCCAATGATCTTGCCGGCTATTTCACCCTGCCCTCGCACGACTGTCCGCTCTGCAAGGCAGAAAAAAAACTCGATGCTCTCATCAATTGCCACGGATTCTCAAAGCTTTAACAAATAAATTCAAAAAACAAAAAAATCCTTGAAACGCTTATTGCGTTTCAAGGATTTTTACGTATTACAAAAAACTACGTATTACAAAAAACGACCTGCCATACGGCAGGTCGTTTTGCTTCAATCACTTACTGATAAAGCTCGATTTCGTTCAACTGGAACTGAGAGCTTTCCTCGGTAAACTCAATCTTATATTCCGTGCAGGCAACCTTGTTGGTAACCTTGTAGGTAAAGGCGGTACTGTTGACACCCATCAGACCCGTGGTGTAATCATCACTCGGAGCAATGGACGAAAGAACTACCCATTCATCCTCGTTTACCTTGCCGTAAAGAACCCAGGACTCGGGGTTACGGTGGGTAGAACTTGCCGTGTCACTACCCGTCCATAAGGTATAATACGTAAGCGTGGTTTCTTCAGACGTCTCGAAGAATACCGTAAAGGAGGGGTTATCACCAACGTAGCAGCAAAGCTTGGTTGACGTCGTATTACCGTCAAACATCTTGTCAACGGTTTCACTACCGTAAGGAGTGAAGTTACCGTCGCCTACAATATTGATGATCTTTTTATAATCGACCTTAGTAGCACTTGCGGGAAGCTTAACGTTCTGTCCGAGAACGTAAGTGGTCGTCACCGTAGAAGTGAACGTTTTGGTAGGAGCGCAGTATACCATATTGTAGTTAGCGTCAAATACGTAAAGCGTAACCGTGTATTCTTCGCCTTCTACAAACTTAAAGCCCGTAAACTCAATGGCAATACGGCCGTAGGAGGTCCAGTCAGCATAATAACCAACCGTCGTAATCAGATAGTTCACGCCGTTAATATTCATAACGAGCGAACCGCCCAGAGTTTCAAAATAGGGGTAAATATCGGAATAGCTGCCATACGTAAATACGTTTGTTTGGATACCGGATACAGTCTGCTGCTCAATACCAAGGCAGTTGCCTGAAGAAGCAACATTCTGTGCCTGTTCTTCAAGATTGGCATACGGATTGTTTACATCCAGTGAACCGAGCTCAACAACCGTTTCATTACCGTCTGCAGTAAAAACGAGCGACGCCGAAACCGCGGTAACGCCCGTGGGGATGCCCGTAACGGCAACACCGAAATAATAACGGTCTTCTTCTGCCGTATAGATTTCGTTACCTGCTCTGATAGACTGATATACTGTCGTCGTATCGTAAGCAAAAGACTTACTTACGTCACCGTTAGTAATGGTAAGCTGAATTTTTGCAGATGTAAAGCCCGTAATGTAAGGCTCATAAACTTCGGCAAGAACGCGAACGTCAAACGCATCGAAAGGTGTATTTTCATTCGGACGAAACTGTACGTAACCGGCCGCTGAGAAGGTAGGAACGTAGGTCTTTTCTTCCGTAACCGAAACCGAGAACTTTGTTCCGTCTTCAAGCGCATATTCGCAAAGCGTTTTATTGCTCGAAATATTTTCAGTCAATACCGTAACGGTAGTACCGTCGATTTTCTGTACCTTCGAGGTGTAAGCTGTGTTTGAGCATTCATCGTGGAATCGAAGCTCAAGCGTATCGCCAACCGCAAGACTGGGGAGCGTTTCAAACGTAACGACCGATACGAGCGCACGACTTTCGGTATACTTCGTCGTAGCGGAGCTGATAACGCGATGCGCGGTGGTATTAGGCGTAAAGGTTGCCTGCGTGAACCAGGTATCTGCAACAACAACGGTAAACGTAGAAGTCTGACCTGCAGTGTATCCAACACTGGGAATACCGAAGCCGAAGCCTCCGCCATAATCAACGTTCGAGTGATTGACGTTACAGAACACCTGAACGCCATCAACGTAGATCTTTACGTTTTCATCAAAAATTTGGCGGGTCATACTGTCAACGCCAAGCAAATTTCTGATAGCATACGTATCCTCATCCTTAGGTGTAAAATAACCGTCAACAAAACCGTGCGAAGACGAGTTCCAGAAAGCAAAACCGCTTTCATACTCTGTCATATTGGTGGTGTCAAGCGTAGACTCTGCTGCACTTACCGTAAACACGGACGTCATAGCTACAACTGATACTACCATCAGCACAGCAAGAAAAAGTGATAAAAACTTCTTCATAATTAAATCCTTTCTTAAATCAACTGCCGAGCTACGTTCTTTACGGCAGTTCTTTAATTTATTTTCATTTTGATTTTAACATACTATAAAAAGAAAATCAAGTACTATTTATAAAAAAAACGGTTCTTTTGTAAAATATCTCTAACAAAAACTCGTATTATTCAACAACAAAACCCCAGATAACAGCAACGTTCTCAATATTCCAATCTTCATCCCATTCGGCAGGCTGACTTTTCGCCTCACAGTTAATGAAAGCAGCTCCGCAACCGCCAAAAGCAGCAAAACCTACGTAGGTAACGCTTTCAGGAATAATAATATCCACGAGTGCCGCACAACCGTCAAAAGCGCACATGCCGATCTCGGTCACGTTAACGCCAATCGACAGTGTGTTAAGATTGATACAGTTAAAAAATGCACCGTTGCCAATTGAAGTCACTGCCGAAGGAATCTCAACCTCATTAAGACCGTAACAAGCCCAGAACGCATCGTCACCAATTGCCGTAACACTGCCATTGGCAGGAATGATACTGCCGTTACAGCCAAGATAGAGCGTTTTACTGTCTTTCAGGATCAGACAGTTTTCAACCGCCGTAAAGGTCGTGTTTTCCTCCGAAACCTTGATCGAATAAAGAGCGGCGCATTCACGGAACGCATCAATACTGATCGACGAAACGTTAGCGCCGAGCGAAATTTCCCCAAGCATTGCACAACCGTAAAAAGCTTGCTTTCCAATTACGGTAAGCGCATCGTTCAAGATAACGCTTTCAAGACCTTCACAGTCCTTGAAGGTCGCCTCGCTGATTTCCAAAAGATTTTCAGGCAATACGATGCTTTCAAGACTCTCACAAGTCGAAAATGCTTCCGCGCCGATTGTCGTTACGCTATCGGGAATCGTCACACTCTTGAGCTTCGGACAAAGCGCAAACGCCTTTTCACCAATCTTCGTCACTCCATCGGGAATTGTCACACTCGTAATATTTGCGCAATCCAGAAACGCATAGTTACCGATTTCAACAACGGGCAGACCTTCATACGTTGCGGGAATCTCAACGTCCGATCCGGTATACGAGCCCAGCCCGATAACCGCATATCCGCTTTGATCAAAAGTCGGATAAAAAGCAAGCGACCCCGCTTCCGAGGTATTTGCAATCTCACTCGTCGTAACGTCAGGTGCCGTCGTTTCGTTAGCAAACGTTATCGCAGCATCGCCGCAGGAAACGGTAACCACTACGGTAATCAGAGCAAGCACAAAAAACAGAACTAATCTTTTCATAGCTTTTCCTCTCTTTTGGATAAAAATAGTTTTGATATAATCCTATCCAGCTTCATTGTATCACGCTTTTACATTACAGTCAATATTTTTCAGAAAAAATTGACAAACAAAGCTGCTCAGAAAATAATAACAAACAAAGCCGCCTTCTTCTGAAAGCGGCTTTGTTCAATTGATTTTACTTCCGGGCGCTGAACATCTTTTATTTTGTTCTCGTCTCTGCGCCAAGCTCCTTCGTCAGAATCTTCATGACGCCGTTTGCAGAGCTTTCTATCTCACCCGAGGTAAGAGTCTTATCATTCGCGCCGATCACAAGGCGGACAGTCACCGACTTCTTGCCTTCCGGAACCTGCGCGCCCTTATATTCGTCAACAAATTTCACGTCTTTCAAAAAGCTCTGATTGTTTTTCTTCTTAAGAGCCGTCGCGCGAATCTGCTCCCACTTAATCTCAGCATCAAAAAGCATCGAGAAATCATACTCAATAGTGGGATACTCGGCAAGGTGACTGAAGACGTTAGTTCTCGATTTAAAGGGAACGAGCGCATCGGTATTAATCTCAAACAGTATCGTTGCAAGATTCTTAATACCCGAGGCAAGCGATGCCTTCTTGGAAAGCAATGCAAGATCGCCGATCTTTCTGTCACCGAGATAGATATTGAGCCATACCGTTTCATCCGCCCATACAGGTTTTACCTCACGCTTGAAGGTAAAGCCTTCCATGTGCGTGAAGCGCGGCATATTTTCAATCACACCCTTCGCTTTCAGGTAAAGCTGTTTCATGGTATCGGCAGAAGCGGCAAACGCGCCTGCGATATGACGTTCCTGTGTAGGCAGGACTTCCCTCTCGTCATACTTCGACTGATAGTTTTCGTCACGGAAGATCTGTGCTTCTTCAAAGATCGAAAATTCGGTATAATAACGCTCATTCTTTGTTACCGCGCGGCAAAGATTGGGCAGAAGCGAGGAACGGATATAGCTTTCAGTGGGCGAAGGAGGTGTCGAAAGCTTCAGAACACCCTCAGTTGACTGTAAAATTGCCGCCACGTATTCATCGCTCATCCAGGGATATGTGAAGATTTCCTGCATATTGCAACGGATAGCAAGATATTCCTTGATCTTTCTGACAAGATCGATTTCAAGCTGATTGATCGTACCCTCAAAGCTCGTCACGATGGGAGTCGGCTCGAAATTCTCGTAGCCGTACATACGGGCAACTTCTTCCATAATATCAGCCTTGATACCCACATCTCCCGTCGAACGCCAAGTCGGAACGACAATATGCATCTGCGTATCGGTAAAGCTGACCTCGAAGCCGAGAAGACCGAGCTTTTTCGATACTTCTTCATTGGGAATACGCTTGCCGAGACGGCGGTCAAGCCAGGAAAGCTCTACGTCAATTTCCTTCTTCACAAGCTTCTTTACATAGGTATCGGTATACGCCGTAACCTTCATATCGGGATACAGCGCCTTGAATGCATCCATCGTCATCGAAAGCGCAAGATCACATCTCTCGGGATCAATTGCCTTTTCATAACGCGAAGAAGCTTCGGTACGGTTATCGTAACGGAGTGCCGTTCTTCTGACGCCCGTCGATTCAAAGTTGGCAACCTCGAGAATGACTCTCTCGGTCGTTGCGTGAATGGAATCCTTCACACCGCCCATAACGCCCGCAAGAGCAACTGCGCCCTCGCTGTCGGCAATGACAAGATCGTCGGTGGAAAGTGTGAGCTTCTTATCGTTGAGAAGCTGCAATTCCTCGCCCTCATCAGCACGGCGAACGATGATCTTATCCGAAATATTATCAGCATCAAAGGCGTGCGTCGGCTGACCGAGCGCCAACATCACATAGTTCGTCACGTCAACGAGCGCATTGATCGGACGCATACCCACGCGCCAGATGCGAGTCTGCATTGAGAAAGGCGAAGGCTTGACCGAAAGACCCTCCATCTTCACACCGATGTAACGGGGGCAACGGTCGGTATCGGCAATTTCAATCGGGAATGCCTCAACGGCATCGGGCGTATAAGGCACAAAGGTCTTAAGGGGCAGATCGTAAAGAGCCGATATTTCCCGAGCAATACCGTAATGACCCCACAGATCGGGACGGTTTGTCATCGACTTGTTATCAATTTCAAGAATAATATCGTCAAGATCGAGTGCCTTTGCAAGAGGCGTACCCGCAGGTGCGCCGAACGAAGTCAGATCCATAATGGCATGATCGTCTTCGGTTGGGAAAAGATCGGCAAGACCAACCTCAACCGCTGCACAAATCATACCGAAACTTGCAACACCGCGAAGCTTGGTATTCTTGATTTCAACAAGCTCACCCTCGCCGTGCCATCTGACAAACGAGCCGGGGCAAGCAACGACGACGAGCTGACCGACTTCAAGATTAGAGCCGCCGCAGACGATATCGTGAATCGTTCCGTCGGCAATATCCACTTTACAAACACGAAGCTTATCAGCATTGGGATGGGGATTGACCTCCTTGATCTCACCGACGACGATACCATCGAAACGGCGGGCAAGCTCCTCCGCGCCCTCAACCTCAACCGTCGACATGGTGAGATCAAAGGCAAGCTTTTTTAAATCAAAATCTTCGGGAATCGCAACGTAGTCACGAATCCAGTTAAGAGATAATTTCATCGTAATATCCTCCCTTTCGCTTAATGGAACTGCTCTAAGAAACGCAGATCGGTAGAATGGAACAGACGTACGTCGTCAACACCGTAACGCATCATAACCAGACGGTCAAGACCGATGTTGACGTAGAAGCCGGTGTATTCATCAGGGTCAAGACCTGCCGCGCGCAAAACGTTGGGATGAGGCGTGCCGCCGGGCATAATCTCGATCCAACCAACCTGCTTACAAACGCTACAACCCTTGCCGCCGCAAACAAGACAGCCCATATCAATTTCAAAACCGGGCTCAACAAAGGGAAAGAAGCCGGCGCGCATACGCACGGGAACGTCCTTGCCAAACACCTTTGAAAGAATGCTCTTGATCATAACCTTGCCTGCCGTAAAGGTGAAATCCTTATCGACGATCAGCGCTTCATATTGGAAAAACGCTCTTTCGTGACGGGCATCGGTAGTTTCGTTACGGTAAACTCTACCGGGATATACAAAGCGATAGGGTGCTTTGTGCGTTTGCATATAGCGAACGCTGCCGCCCGTCAGGTGAGGGCGCAGACAAAGCTTGTCCTCTGCCTTGCCCGTATCGTGTCCTGCGATCCAATAGGTGTCCATGCTCTCACGGGCAGGATGGTTAGGCGGAAAATTCAACTTATCAAACGCATAAAACTCACTGGTAATATCATCTTCTTGGAAAATTTCAAAACCCATCGAACGGAACGCATCGTCAAGATCGTAACGCATCTGCGTAATGGGATGAAGACCGCCCGTCATCGGCATCGTACCGGGAAGCGTGTAGTCGAAATCGGCAGGAACGGCGCTTGCCTTCAGCTTTAATTCTTCTCTTTTCTCGTCGATCAAGGAAGAAAGCTTATTCTTGACCTCGTTGACCGCCTTGCCCATTTCGGGACGAAGCTCAGGAGCGATTTTGGGAAGCTCTTTCAGAAGTCCCGTCAGCGTACCCTGCTTACCGAGTACGGAAACCTTGACATCCTGAAGCTCTGCCTCGGTTTTCGCGCCGTTAATCGCCGCAATAGCACTTTCCTCGATCTGTAACAGTTTTTCTTTCATACAAACCTCTTTCTCTATGTTAATGTTCAAATAAAACAAAATAAAAAAACCCATCCCATAAGGGACGAGTCAAGCCCGCGGTACCACCCAAATTCAAAAGCTATGCTTTTGCACTTTTTCCGCATCGGAATGCTCGCGGCAAAGCTCTTTTTTACTTCCCGAAGGATTTTCAAAAGAATGCTCCCGTGCTGAAATTCATTCTGCCGCTTCAAAGGATACTTACAGCCCACGGTATCCACTCTCTGCCTGAAGGACCGGTAAAACTACTGACACACGCTCAACGCATATTCGCTATATGGCGTATTTTATCACAATTTTACGCCTTTGTCAAGCATTTTAAAATGATACTTTTAATATTTTCCAAGAAATAACATAAGAAGCCTCTGCAAAAAAGAACGGCTCTGACCGAGCCGTTCTTTCAGTAACGGTTATTCAACCTCAACCACGCCGTCCTGCTTAACGGTAATCGTCATACCCTCCTTGACGTAGGCAAGAAATTCCTCACCAAGCGAGTCTACGACAGGCATCGTTACGCCGTCAACCCATACGTCGGCAAGCACAGCGCCTGCCGCAGCAAGCGAATCAATAGGATTTGCAAAGAGCATACAAGCGGGATTCTTGTGCATCGCGCAAGCGCAGTACAAAACAAGTCCGCCCGTCGTCGAGCCAATCGTCTGCGGCAGGCAAAGCGCCTTACCGAGAAGGGGCTTGCCGTGAAGCT
This sequence comes from uncultured Lachnospiraceae bacterium, assembly GCA_964564225.1. Classification (GTDB taxonomy): domain Bacteria; phylum Bacillota; class Clostridia; order Oscillospirales; family CAG-272; genus RGIG1993. Next base: position 3,177 of record CAZMAF010000032.1, on the reverse strand, counting down.
CTTTGTTGTTCTGGTCCCCGCACTTCACTTCCTTATCGCCAAACTGAAGCGCCATCTGGAAGGATGCAAGGGTATTGAAGCCTTCGGTCGTTACGACAGCCTCTGCCGTAACCTCACCGGGCGTAATCACTCTCCCCTGAAACTGTTTCATTTACTCTTTCCTCCCGTAACGATCTCTAAAATTTCACCGTCAGTGTAATATCTTGCGCTGGTATAAGTACGAAGCTTGTTCGACGAAGTGATGACAGGCATCTTCTTACACAGCGGATTATTCATATACATCAAAGGACAAATATACGAGGTGATAACACCCGTTGCCTTCAATCTTGCGGCATAATCGGTTTTTTCAAACGCCTCAAGTACAGCAGGAGCAGAGGTAAACACCGTCTTGACCGTCACACGGCTCTTACCGTTTTTCTTCAGGGACTCCTCAAGCTTTACCGTCCAATCCTTAAGCTGTTCAAGAGAAAGATGCGGACATCCCACGAAGCAAAGCTTCGGCTTAGCATCAGGATTTTTCCAGACAACCGGATATTCTCTCTGTACGCGCTCAAGCTCGGCGTCGTCAATGACGTATTCCTTTGCACCCTCAACAACGAGAGATTTCCCAAGCTCTACGGCTTCGGGAGTAAGACCGTCAATATGATAAAGACCGACTGCGCCGTTTGAAGCCGTCGCCGCGCCAAAATCCTTAAGATACGCACAAGCGGCATCGTTCAGCTCATTGCCGAGCCATTTGTCAAGTCCGACAACATAAGGCACGTCTTCCATAACCTTCATGCCGATTGCCGAACCGAGAAGCTGTGCTTCGGGCTTTTTGGTCGTCTCGACCTTAATCACCCACGTCGCTTTTCTGCCCTCATCAGTCAAAAGCCCGAAATAAGGAACGTAACCCACGATCGAACCCATAATATCAATAATACCGGAGTTACGGTTGCATCTTGCGCCAAGAACCGAGTTTGCGTATACAACGGCACTCGATTCCGCCCAGGAAAGCACCTCACCCTTTGGCGGTTTATTGCCCACCTCATCCAGATAACACGCACAGGTGAATGCATTTTTGTCCATTAGACCGAGCTTTTCGAGCTGATTTTCATAAAATGACTGCTTGGTATACATAAACTTTCCGAAAACGAGATTTTGAAGTACGTTTGCGGGTACGTTTCTGTCAAGCGGACGGGGGTCTACCGAGAATTTCTGTCCCGATGAAACACCCGCGTCCAGAAGCTGTTGCATCAAGTCGTAGACGGGCGACATAACCTTCAAGCCAAACGAAGTAACGAGATGATTGTATTTTGATGTAATTGGCACAAGTTTTTCAGCGTTAAATGCGTTGCCGTATAAAACGAGAGTCTTCATAACCTTAGCAAGCGTTTCACCCTTTTCACCGTCAAGAATCGCTTGCTGTTCTTTCGTTAAAATCATACTTTTCTCCTTTTAAAGTAATAATTAAAGCTTCATGGCTACGTCCCACGCACCCCAGATGACCGTGCGAAGATTGCCAACCTTGGCGGCATCGCCAATCACGTGAACACATCTGCCCTTTGCGGTAAGCGGAGCGGGATTGTAACCGATCGACAAAATAACCGAATCGGTATCTACCGTAAAGAGCTTGCCGTCCTTATCTTTCAGCGTAACGCTCTTTTCACCGATCTCACAAAGTGCTGTTTCAAGATAAACAGGGACTTGATTCGTTTTGAAGAAATCACGCAAATAACTTGTATTGGCAAGGCACACGCCCTTCGTTGTAATCAGATCATCCTGCATTTCAACGATGATCGGCTTTTTGCCCTTAAGATAAAGATCATAAGCAATCTCGCATCCGGTCAGACCGCCGCCGATGACGGCTACCGTTTCACCGACAGGCTTTTCGTCAAGCAGATATTCCACCGCTTCAATTGCATATTCCGCACCCTTAACAGGAAGCTTCTTCGCCTTCGCGCCGGTTGCCACGATCACTTCATCACAATCAAGCGATTTAAGATCGGTTACTTCGGTATTGAGGCGCACCTCAATCGGATATTTTTTAAGCTCGCGGATATACCACGCGATAAGCGCGCGATCCTTTTCCTTGAAGGAAGGAGCAGCGGCAGCAATAAATACACCGCCCAGCTTATCGCTCTTTTCATAAAGAGTTACGGTATGACCGCGTCTGGCAAGAAGGATCGCCGCCTCCATACCGCCGATACCGCCGCCGATAACGGCAATCTTCTTTTTCTTCTTGGCGGGCTCAACATAATATTTTTTAGACTGCATCGTTTCGGGATTCAAAGCACACCGCGCAAGACCCATCGTATCACTCAGATCCTGCGTATTGGCATGCCCCTTCGACGACGAGAAATTAAAGCATCCCGAATGACAGCAGATGCAAGGACGGACGTCCTCAAGTCTATCTTCAATAAGCTTGGTTACCCATTCACCGTCGGCAAGGAACTGACGGGCAACGCCTACGGCATCAATTTTGCCTTCAGCAACCGCCTGCGCACCCACTTCCATGTCCATACGGCCTGCGCAAACTACCGGAATGTCAACGAATTTCTTGATATGCGAAACGTCTTCAAGATTGCAGTTTTCGGGCATATACATCGGCGGATGCGCCCAATACCACGAGTCGTACGTGCCGTTATCAGCGTTCAGCATATCGTAGCCCGCATCCTGCAGGTACTTCACCGCTCTTTCCGACTCGCTCATATTACGACCGACCTCAACGTAGTCTTCGCCGGGCATCGCGCCCTCGCAAAAGCCCTTCATCTTCGATTCAACAGAGTAGCGAAGCGATACGGGATAATCCGCGCCGCAGGCTTCCTTGATGGCATGAACAACCTCTGCGGCAAAACGGTATCGGTTTTCAAAGCTACCGCCGTATTCGTCGGTTCGCTTATTAAAAAATTCAATAGCAAACTGATCGAGCAAATAGCCCTCGTGAACGGCGTGTACCTCAACACCGTCAACGCCCGCCTCCTTACAAAGCTTTGCCGTCTTCGCAAATGCCTCGATGATCTCGTGAATTTGCTCAACCGTCATTTCAGGACACTCAATATCGTGCGCCCAACGCGATTTCTGCGGGCTGGGACTTGCCAGCTCGTGCGAGGTATCAATAATCGGCTTCACAAGAATACGTGTAAATTTATTCTTATGTAAAGGTGCGACCAGCTCGGTGATCGCCCAGGAACGACC
>CAZMAF010000031.1:0-19522 GCA_964564225.1 uncultured Lachnospiraceae bacterium | reverse complement strand
TAACACGGGCGATTGGAACACTGGCGATTGGAACACGGGCGATTGTAACACGGGCGATTGTAACACGGGCTTCTTCAATCAAAAAGAAAACAAATGTTATATTTTCGATAAACTTTCGGATATGACGCCGACGGAGTTCCGAGAAAGCAAATATTATAGAGCTATACGTTCGGCTCCGTTCGTTCTTACCGAATGGATATATTATACGGAAGAAGAAAAAGCGAACGATAAAGCGAAAGAGCTTATCGGCGGCTATTTGAAGAAATACGAATGGAAGGACGCTTGCGCTAAGTGGTGGGGCGAGCTGTCGGAAGAATCAAAAGAAATCATAAAATCCATTCCAAATTTCACGAGAACAAAATTCAAGAAAATAACGGGGATTGAAATAAAATGATAACCGTATCAAGGCTTTATCGAAAAAAATATCCCGTGTTGTCGGGCGTTGCGGACCTTATAAACGATACTCTTAAAGATAATCCCGATATGACGCTGGAAGAGTTCGCTTACGTCTTGGATGAGCTGATTCTTTCGGAAACGGTGAAGATTTTGGAAGGGATTGAAGTTCGGCAATTAAACGGCAAGGGAGCGGAGAAAAATGGATAACGAAAAATTATTAAGTTTATTGGATGAGATTGCGGATAGTGCAGGAACGCTATTACGTCGCGCGGAATCTCTTAAATTGGAGATACAGTTCGAGTGTGGGAACAATCGCCGCGCGGAAAACGTAAAATCAATACTTCTTTACGCCGACGAGCTGAAAGACAGCGTGGACGAACTGAAAAAGGCAACGGGAGAAAGCGAAAATGGAAAGTAATATGAGCTTGGAACTGATCGACGGCGAAATAATCGCTATCGTGGGCGAAAATAAAACTTTTCATCGCAAACACTTTTTGGAACGCATAAGCGATTTTCTAGTATTTGAAAACTTTGACGATTATTTTTTCAAGCGGAAAGCGCAATACAAAGTGGCGAAGCAGGAAAGTGAAAATCGAGATAATCAAATACTCGGCTACATAATCACGGTGGCGGGCGCTTGGGGCGTTAAGGTAAGTGGTGAAGTTATGGACTTGTATTTGCGGCGAGAAGAAGAATGGCAACGGGAACGCGCGGCACGTCTTGAACGAGAAGAACAAGAGCGAAAAAAACGCGAAGAAGAGCGCGAAAAAAACGACCCAATCGTTTATAAAGGAATGCGGCGATCGGACATTAAAAGGGCTATTATGTACGGCGATTTTGGCGCAATTGACATCGAGGAAAGCGTGGTGTTTGAGTTGCTTTCGGAAGGGAGCTTATAGAATAAAAAGAAGAAAAACAAATGGAAAACAAGAAAATTTACAGCGCGATCGTAAACGTAATGAAAGAGATCGGCGCGATTGGAAAGGATAGGAAGAATCAACAGCAAGGCTTTATGTATCGCGGCGTTGAAGACGTAATGAACGCGTTGCAGCCTTTATTAGAGAAAAACGGTGTGTTTATCATCCCCGAAGTAATCGAGCATACGCGTGAAGAACGCGTATCTGGAAAGGGAAATCAGCTTATTTATTCTGTTATGAAGATAAGGCATCATTTTACCGCCGATGACGGCTCGGAAATTGTATCCACGACGATAGGCGAAGGTATGGACAGCGCGGACAAGGCAAGCAATAAGGCTATGAGTATTGCGTTCAAGTACGCTTGCTTCCAAGTCTTTTGTATCCCGACGGAAGAAATGCAGGACCCCGATGGGGAAACGCCGCCGAGTAGCCGTAAAAAGGAAAACGACGGGGGTATGGCTGAGACGAATGCTAAAAATACAAGCGTGAGCAACTCAAAAACGCGCGAAAACGTAAAAGCTGTTCAACCGCTCACCCGCTCGGAACTTTGCGAAAAATGGGGCGTTCAAAACGTTGAAAAATGCGTAGCGTATTTCGAGAGTTCATTTGGTAAACCTATGAAAGATTTTGACGAAGACGAATTGGCTGTGGCGCGTGAGTTTTTGGCGAAAGAAAAAGCAAAACGTGATGCCAAGCTTAAAGAAATGCGCGAAGAACTGAAAAACGACGTCGGCGAAGTGCCGTTCCCGGGGGCGAGCTAATGTTAAAAGGAAAAATTATCAGTATTGACACGGACGGCACGGCGATTGTAAAAACGTACATAGACCCGTACGTGCTTACGCATAGGCAAGTGAGAGAATGTTACGTTGATTGGATCGACAGCCGTCCGTTATCGGACAAACAGCGGCGAATGTGTTATGCGTTAATTAACGCGATTGCGGAATGGAGCGGTAGTTCGACGGAAGAGATAAAGGAAGTTTTTAAGCTTGAATTTTGGTCGGAGCGAGTGGATACGCTTGCGGATAAGATATTCAGTTTATCCAACGCTCCGATGAGCCTTGTGGCGGCGTTTCAAAAGTTCCTTGTGGCATTTATCGTCGCCAACGACGTTCCGCTTAAATTTTCGCTTTTGGAATACGTTGACGATACGAAAGACTACGTATATCAATGCTTGATACACAAGAAATGCGCCATTTGCGGCAAGAAAGCGGATTTGCATCATATAGACGCAATCGGTATGGGGAACAATCGGAACGAAACGGAGCATCTTGGACGGGAAGTAATGAGCCTTTGTCGGGTACATCACGGTGAGATTCACGAAATCGGCAGGTATTCTTTTATGGGGAAATATCACCTTGACGGCGGCATTGAAGCTGATAAAACGATACTGAAAATTTACGGGTTAAGGAAGTGAAAAAATGGACGGCTTTACATTTCATATAGCGTATTACGAAGCGTTGAAAGAGTTGCCAAAAGACTCTCAAAAAAACGTAATCGAAGCAATACTCCAATATGTGTTTGAAGATACGGAAACTGAGTTAAAGGGCATAGAAAAAAGCGTATTTTCTCTCATAAAATTACAGCTTGATACAGCAAAAAAACAACGCGAAAACGGGAAGAAAGGCGGTGCTCCGAAAGGCAATAAAAACGCTCAAAAAAACAACCCAAAAACAAGGGTGGTTGATTTAGAAAAACAACCCAAAAACAAGGGTGGTTGTATTTCGGTTGTTTTAGAAAAAGAAAAACCCCTATCCCCCCTTATAAACGAAAAAGAAAGAATCAAAGAAAAAGAAAATATATATCCCCCCTATATCCCCAAAGAAAAAGAGTCCGTCTCCGCGAGTGCGCACGCGTTGGGAGACGGAAAAAACGGACGGACGGACGAACTAAACGAAAAGCAAAAAGAATTTTTCGAGACGTATCCCAACGTTGTGATCGACAATTATTCGACGAGCGATTACGCGGAAATAGATTTTGCGATACTTCTTCGTTGTTTTGAAGAGAGTTCTTTTTTAAGGCAGTCAAACAGTTTTTCTTGGATATGTTCGCATTATCGGCAAATAGCGGCGGGGGAATATCGAGATTATGCAAAGCGAACGCGAGTCCCGATTGATAGCGGACAAGGTAAAAAGCTCGGCAGCGAATGGGACGATTTAGAGTGAAATGGTGATGCTGGATGAAAAGAGAATCAAATACAATTTATACGCTCTCGCTTTCATACGGAAAGGACAGTTTGGCTTGTTTAGGTGCGATTGAAAAATTGGGGTTGCCCCTTGACCGAATAGTACACGCGGAAGTATGGGCGACGGAAACGATACCTGCGGATTTACCGCCTATGGTTGAGTTTAAGAAAAAAGCGGATAAAATCATTAAAGAACGGTACGGCATAGAAGTTGAACACGTGTATGCTGTCAATAAGACGGGGGGGGATACTCTCTTACGAGCGAGTGTTTAACAAAGCAACAAATACCAAAGAATATGGAGAACATATCTACGGTTTCCCCAAGCAGCTTGGCGGTTGGTGTACAAGCAAACTCAAACAAAACCTGCTTACCGAAACTAACCTACGAAGATATTTTTTATCGAGAGAGAAAGAAGAAACGCGGGGGGGGGGTACAACTTTACGGATTCCCAATCGTCAAAGGACAATGGTGCAACAACCTTCTCAAAGTCAATGCAATCGATTACGGGGTTCGCAAACCGTTGGGCGCAGTATTGCACAGGAGAACTCAAACGAGCGGCGATACGGATTCCCTATTTCGGTCAATCGGGGGAATTGGTGTACTCAACTCAAACAACGAGTTTTCTAAAAGCCCGAACACGACGGGCGATATAAATATCGTGCAGTATCTTGGTATAGCAAGCGACGAACCCGAACGTATAGAACGCCACAAAAAAAAGAAAGGAATAATGTTACCGCTTGTAATGGCAGGTTGGGACGAAGCGTATTGCCGTAAATGGTGTGAAGAAAGGGATTTACTTTCCCCGATTTACACAACGGCAACAAGGGGCGGCTGTTGGTTTTGCCACAATCAAGGCGTAGGACAATTAAGGCTATTGCGTAAGAATTATCCCGATTTGTGGGCTTTGCTAATGAAATGGGATTTAGATAGTCCTACAACATTCAAAGCGGACGGACATACAGTACACGATTACAATAAACGCTTTGAATTGGAAGATAAAGGCGTAATTAGTGCGGACGAGCCTTTTTATTGGCGGTATTTAGAAGAACCGCCAACAAGACAGTTGACACTGTGGGACTTTGTAAAATGTAAAATTTGATTGCTTAAAGGAGAAGAAAAATGACGGCAACGGAAGCAAAAGGATTGAATTTATTTGCCTTGATTTTAAAAGGCAAAGCGACGGAAGACCAAAAGCAAGAGTATTGGGAGAAGCATGCGGATGCGACGGAACGGCGGCTTGGTCGTCCGCTTTGGGCAATGAATCCCGAAGAGTTTGACGAGTACAACATACTTTGCGAAAATATGAAGTATGGAAAGGAAACGGGTGGGAACTGCAAGATATGCAAAAACCGCGGCTATACGGTCGTGAAAGAAGGCGAGTATAAAACGCACGTAACCTGTGGCTGTATGGAAATGCGGAAGCAAAACAGAATGATCGAAAACAGCGTTTATGCGGAGATGATCACGTCGAAAACGTTTGAAAAATTTACGTTGGAAGAAGATTGGCAAAGGGAAAAGCTACATACGGTGAAGCTTTGGGCAAATCAAAAGAAATACCCGTTTTTGTACCTAGGGGGACAATCAGGCGCTGGGAAAACGCATCTTGGCGTAGCGGCGTTTTATTCGCTTGTGCAACGCGGCGTTCGCGGCAAATATATGTCGTGGCGGACGGATAGTAGAGATCTTAAAATGCGAATGACGGAGTTTGGATTCTACGACGAGAAGCTACGGGAGTTGAAGCGCGTGCCTCTTTTGATGATAGACGATCTATTGTGGGTGCATCACGGCGAGCCGTCGGAAGAAGATTTCAAACTCGCCAAAGAGATCGTGGAAGAACGTCAAGCGGCGGGGCTTCGGACGATCTTCACGGCTAATTGGACGATCAAGCAACTAAACGGGTTATCGGAAGTGATCGGCGGGCGGATATATGAATCGTGCGGTAGTAAGACGAATTTTGCGGTAACGTTCGGCGCGGAAGCAAAGAATTACCGGGCGAGAACACAGCAACGGCTCACATTACTTGACGACGAGCAAGAAACGCCGTTTGATAAATAAACAAAGGAGCGGAATTATGAACGAAAAGAAACTGACGGACGATAATATTTCGATTGTGCTTGACGAAAGAAACAATGTCGTTATGGATAGGCGTTTGTTTGAAAGATTTATTAAAACCTATAACCGCCTTGCCGAGCTTGAAGATAAACTTGAAAAAGGCGAACTGGTAAGCAAGGACTGGCACGACGAACAGGTGTTGCACCTGCAAGAAGAAAATACGCGCCTTGAAAAGCGCAACGGCGTGTTGCTCGTCGAAAAGGACGCTATGGAGGCGAATTGTATAGCCCTGCAAAAACAGTTGGACGGGGTAAAAACGATAGGCGACTGGGTACACGAAATCCATAAAAACGCCGTACAGCACGGCTGGTACGACGGACAAAGCGTAAAGAATTTCGGCGAGTTGCTTATGCTCGTTGTAACGGAAGTTGCGGAGGTTATGGAAGAATACCGAAACGGTAGGCTTATGAGAGAAACCTACGTCAACGAGAAAGGCAAAATGTGTGGGATTCCGTCGGAACTTGCCGACATTGTAATCCGCGTGATGGATATTTGCGGATATTACGAGATTGATTTGGAGCAGGCTATCGCGGAAAAACACGAGTATAACAAAAGCCGTCCGTATAAGCACGGCGGTAAAAAGTGTTGAGGTACTACTATGAAAATAATCAATAGAAAAATGGAATCGACTGAAACTAAAACCACTATGGATAGAGCAGGTAGAAGTCAAGCAAGTTTCAACAGCGACGGGTGCCTCGTGTTAAGAAATTACAATGAGTACGGGAAAGATAACGACGAAATTATAGTTTTATCCGAAACTGAAACAGGTGCAATTCTTCGCTTGTTTCAAAAATTAAAGGAACGCGATATTTTACCGTTTTAGGAGGAGCGTAATGAAAAATAAAGACGGGAAAGGCGACGGCAATTCCATTTGGAAAACGCTGGGTGCGAGCAACCACACCGACGAAGAACGGGAGCAGGACGACTTCTACGCGACGGATCCCGACGCGGTGGATAGGCTGTTGATGGTGGAAAGCCCGAACGGGCGCATTTGGGAATGTGCCGCAGGCGCAGGACACCTTGCCAAAAGGTTAAAGGAATACGGCTACGAAGTTTACGCAACGGACATAAAAGGGCGCGGCTATGCGCTCAATAACGTGCAGGACTTCTTGAAAGCGGAAAAGGCTGGATTTATCACGGGGGGGTACGATATTTTGACGAATCCTCCGTACAAATACGCAAAGGAATTTGTGCAAAAATCGCTGGAATTATTGCCCATCGGGTGCAAGTGCTATATGTTCCTAAAATTGCAATTTTTAGAGGGTATGGCGAGGTATAACGAGGTTTTCCGAATAACACCACCCAAAGCGGTGTATGTGTTCAAGAAACGCGTTTTATGCGCTAAAAACGGCGAATTTGAGCGTATGAGAGAGGGCGGCGGCTCCGCCGTTGCGTATGCGTGGTTTGTATGGGAAAAAGGATATAACGGCAAAACCGTATTAGGCTGGATATGAATAAATACATAGGTTTATACGACGTTGATAGCGTAAACTTCCCAAACCTTGCGTTAATGAAAATATCGGCGTATCACAAGCAGCAAGGCGACAATGTGGAAATGCTTTACACAAGCCGTATGGAATACGATAAAATCTACGTTAGCAAGGTGTTTTCGGACGAGTACAGCGAAATGGAAATATCTCCAGCAATGCTTGAAATGACGGCAAAAGAGGTGGTTTACGGTGGCACGGGTTTTGCAATCATGATTGAAAACGGAAAGGAAGTTTACGAGAAAAAGCACGACACGGATTTACCGCCTGAAATCGAGCATATTTATCCCGATTATTCGCTGTACCCAGAATTAACAAAAGGCAAAGCTTATGGATTCTTAACGCCATACCGCCGCAAGAATTTAAGAAGTTGCAATCGCTGGCGGCGGCGTGGGAAACGGCAAGGAAGAAGTACGAGCAAGCAAACAAGGAACTGGATAGATTCTACAAGGAGGAAAGGCAATGAAAAAAAGAAAAAATAAACCAGACGCATTTACTTGGATAGGCGTAATACTTGCATTATTGCTACCGCTTACGGGGTGCGTGATAAGTTTTGTTTATCAAGTGCAAATGCAACAAGAATTGTATGGTTTTTATTCGCAACATATCCATATTTGGGGATTATACGATTTGTGGAATTTAACCCTATTAGGATATATTCCCGTGTGGATTTGGTTAAATTCGTAGGAGGAAAGGCAATGAGCAGGATGCAAATTTTTGTATGCGATAGATGCGGAAAGGAATTGACGGCTATAAACAACGCGCAAATAAGTGAAACGAGCGAAAGAATTGATTTATACCCGATAGGGCAACCGAGAACATATCCAAGCCAGCGTATAGACTTGTGCGAAGATTGCTACCAAGAATTTATCAACTTTTTAGAAAATGGAAACGATTGAATTATTTGTGTTTTTAATGCAAAAAGAAAAGACAACGTGTAAAGAAATATCCGACAGATTTGAGTGTTCTATTAGAACGGCGCATAGGAAAGTTGAAAAACTTTCATTAGTTGTTCCGATAGTCACTATTCAAGGCTTCGGGGGGGGGGTATTTATCTTGCCGGAATATAAAAAAGAATTTATTAAGCGTTTAGGCGGCAACTGATATTATGATATCACATTAGAGGAGGGCGAACAATGAAACTTTATAAGCATTATTTTGATAAATCGGATACGCCATACCGAGAATCTTTCCAACAAAAAAAGAAATACCATACTGTTTGGCACAGGGGCGCGTACAGGGTTTTTCTTGCACACAAGGTTATCAAAATAAAATTTCTCGGTATATTCACGATTTACAAACTCACCGACGAGAATCGGGCTGAAATTGAGGAAATTGTAAGAGAAATGAAAAGAAAAACGGAGGCGAAAAGATGGAAGAAACAATAGTTTGCGGCAAGTGTAGGAATTGTATAACAAACGCTTTTGAGTTCGATTATAGGACGTTGAACTGGCACGAATATTGCGTGCTTGCAGACGAAAGAGAAATCGGGCTTACAAGCAGGCAACAAGAGTATATTTCGCCCGACTGGTGCCCGTTAAAAGTGGGAAATGGCAAAAAAAACGGTTGGTACGATGAAAGCACGGAGGACGAGAGCAATGACGGATAAACGAAAATATGTAAAGCAGTCGTTTCAAATGTACTTAAATAACAAAAGGCGCTTGGAAGCGTTGAATATTCCTGGACTAGGCGGCGTGGATTACTCTCGCGCTGCTATCGGTCATTCCGAAGAGAACGGCGTGGAAAAGCAGGTTGTTAAATATCTCGACGAGAAAAACGCGTTAGAAAAGCGTGTAGAGCTTGTAAAACGTACAATCGAGCATTTTAAGGTGGAATGCGCGGCGAAGGGTAAGGGGCATTACAAGTACATTTGCGCCCGTTGGCTTCGCCGTATGAGCTATCGTCGCGCGGCGATTGAATGTGACGTTTCGGAAAGTACGGCGGGATTTTGGATAGAAGAGATATATACGATTGCGGAAGCGATCGCAGAAACTTATAATCTTTTTTTAATTTGAAAAACTCCAATATTTTTGGAGTAATTTCCATAAAAACCGTGATATAATGCTATCGTGATACTTGTAGCGGACCATTGTTTTTTTCTTCCATCTTGGAAGCCCTGTCGATACGTTCGGCGGGGCTTTTCCATTGGAAAAAATTGTAGGAGTTGATATGCTTGCAAAAGGATGATAAAAGACTGAAAAATTTAATACCGCTTTCGCAACGAACAAAGAACGAACAAAGAAAAATTGCGCAAAACGGCGGAAAAAAGAGCGGTGAAACTCGTCGCAAAAAAAAGGACCTTTCCGATACGTTTCGTCACGTTCTTGACTTAAAGGTGAAGCAGGATTCCGCAATAGGCGAGAAGATGCAAAAGCAAGGCTTTGCCGTTGATAAAGATACGGACGTAATGACGGTTATGGTCGCGGGGCTTGTGAATTCCGCGTCAAACGGTAACGTCGGCGCATATTACGCGGCCAAAGAAGCGTTGGAAGATTTGGATGAAAAGGAAAGCGTTGAAGAATTTCCGCCGATAAAGATACCTGCGGAACTTATTGGAAGCGCTTACGTTGACTTAAATAGGCATATTACGAACGGCGTAACCAAAGAAGCAATCATTGAAGGCGGTCGCGGTAGCTTGAAATCGTCGTTCCCTGGTTTAAAGATTCCCGAGCTTATAATGGAGAATCCGTCGATGCACGCGCTTTGTATGCGTAACGTAAAAGATACGCTTAAAGACAGCGTGTATGAACAAATCAAATGGGGCATCGACAAGTTGGGCGTATCGGAACGCTTTAAATGCACGACGTCGCCGCTTAAAATCGTGTATAAGCCTACGGGCCAAACGATATATTTTCGCGGGGCGGACGATCCGATTAAAATTAAATCCATAAAACCACCGTTCGGGTATATCGGCATCTTGTGGTTTGAAGAATTCGACCAATACGCGGGCGAAGCTGCCGTTCGTAACATTCGACAATCGGCTTTGCGCGGTACTGACAAAAACGGCGAAAGCCGTTCGATTATCTTTGAAACTTTCAATCCACCGCCGACGGCGCAGGCTTGGGCGAATCAGTACGTAGCGGATATAAACGCTCGAGCAAACGGAGAAAAGGCTAAAAAAGGCGCGGAGATATTACATACGACGTACAAGTCGGTACCGCCCGAATGGCTTGGCTCGGAGTTCATTGAAGAAGCTGAAGAATTAAAGAAAAACAATCCGCGAGCGTACGAAAACGAGTATGAAGGTAAAGTTACAGGAACGGGCGGAAATGTTTTTGAAAATCTCGAAATCCGCGATTTAACGGACGAAGAAATTAAAAACTTTGACAAAGCGAAACAAGGTCTTGACTGGGGATATTTTCCCGATCCTACCGCTTTCGTAAAGCTCCAATACGATCCTGCGCGAATGACGATCTACGTATTCAACGAGTTGAAGCGTATAAAAACGGGCAACGAAGTATTGGTTGAAGAACTTAAAAACTATAAGAACGATCAAACGATTGCGGATAACGCGGAAGAAAAATCCATCGCGTTTTTCCGTGCGAACGGGTATAACATCCGCGCTTGCGTAAAAGGACCAGGGAGCGTTGATTTTGGGATAAAGTGGCTTGCGAGTCGCGCAAAGATTGTAATTGACCGTAAACGCTGTCCTGAAACGGCGAAAGAGTTTGAAACCTACGAATATCTAAAAGACAAGGACGGGAACTTTATCCGTGGTTATCCCGACGAGAATAACCACTTTATCGACGCTGTGAGATACGCCCTCAACGACGAGATTATGCGTTCGCGGCAACAGTACATCATTACAGGGGGGATCCGCAAATGACGGATTTGAATTTTTTAAGCGTGGGGAAGCTGTTTCCCCCGATTGAAGAAGCGAAGCGCATCGGCGCTTATACGGAATACGATCTACTTTTCGACGGGAACAGCCACGCTGTAGAAGCGAAGCATTTTCGGGAAACGCTCAAAAACTTAAACACGCTCGCGATGAAGATGGGCTGGACGGAAAGCTATCTATCCATAGAAATGAATTATTTCCGTTTCATCTCGAAAAAGACGATGGATTTCGTGTGCGGCGAATATCCCGATATAACGGCAGGCGACGGAAAAAACGATCTAATTGATGAAATTCGTCGAGAGACGGCGTTCGACAAAAAGCACAACGACGCTTGGCTTTCCGTATCCCGTTACGGGCTTTGTCCGTTGCGTATCTATCGCGACGGCGAGCACGATACGTTTACGCTCGTCAACCCAAAAAACTATTACAAGATTGTTTCGCCCGAAGATCCGTATAAGGTGACGCATTACGTTATCACCAATCTTTCGTACGACGAACGATTGAAGAACGTCGTGCTAACGGCGCAAATCCACGAGAAGGGCAAGTTTACCGTAAGGACCTTCTTGTGTAAGACGGTTGCGGGCGTTCTTGCGTCGCAAGTGAACGGTTTGAGATACAAGACACTTCCGATGGATAGAGCGGATAAAACAAGCCTTTATACGCTTATTTGCGATAACTTAACGGACGAAATATTCCGCTATTCCCCTGTCGAGATTATCAAGGAACTGACGGTGGATCCGAAACCCGTCGAAACGGGCCTTGACGATTTTGCCGTGCTTGAATTAAGCAATATTGCCGATTCCGACGGCATTTACGCCGTATCCGATTACGAAGACGTGGAAAGCGTTATTGCAATGATGCAACGCATTATGACGGAAGTACAGCTCATATTCGATAAGTTTACCGTGCCTACGGGCTACGGCGATATCGAGATGGCGAGCTTTGATAAAACGGTAGGCGAGAATTTCTTTGAAATCGGCAAATGGTACGGCATACCGCAGGGCGGCGTCGTTCCCGGGTATATACAGCCCGAAATCACGCGTTTGGAAGTGTATTTCCGCGCGTTAGAGCGGCTTGAGAGTATGCTTCGTACTCTTTCGGAAATGGGCGGCGTTGTAACGGCGGGGAACGTACCGAGCGGAATTGCCGTAGAAACGATGAAAAGCTTATATACGTCGGAACTGAAAAAGGCGGAACGGTTGACGACGAGAAACACGGATACGATCGTAAAGATTTTTAGCTTACTTTCCAAATCCCGCGGTAAGCAAATACCCGAAACGGATATAAAAATAACGTGGTACGACGGCTTACCCAACAGCGAGCAAACGGATGCGAATATATCCACGACGAAGCTTGGCGGCAATTTGTCGAGTATCCGCGAAGAGCTTCGTACTCGCTTTAACAAGAGCGAAGAAGAGATTGACAAGATCATCGAAGAACGCTTGCAGGAGCTGTCCGATTTTTCCGCGTATAACTCGATGGGCGGCGGCTTCGGCGGTTTTGGCGTAGGCGGAGCAGGAAACGTGCCGAACGGTGAGAACGGAGAGAACGCCCCCAAAAACGGCGGTGACGTAAATGGCGAAGAAGAATAACCCGCAAGACGAACAAGCGGAGAAAATGCTACATAACGCGCTTGGGCGGTATCAAGAAATGCTTTTTAAAGCGGCAAATACGCCGCAATCGGAAAGCGTGTATCAATACCGAGCGCGGTTTATAAACGCAATGACGCAAAGCTCAAGAGTGGTAGCGGAAACGGCATATTCGGTCGCAAAAGGCTTGCCGAGCTTACAAACGCCCGTCTCCGAGCTTCTTCGCTCGTTTGGGGCAAGATACGGCGGCGAAGAGATAAAGCTTACGACCTACGTTCGTATGACGAGCGCGTTGAAGAAAAGCGTTGACGAATACCGCGCGTCACTTGAACAAAAAATACTCGAACGGGAACGGCAAGGCAAGGTAACGACGGTTGCGGACCTGCGCGATATCATAAACGAAGATCTCGGCGCGGGGGAAGTAACGGCGGTAACGTATGGAAGCGGCGCGAAAATGCCCGTGGATAAATACGCGGCAATGCTCGCCCGAACCACGAGAGCGGAAACGGAAAACCTTTCTATGATTACGCAAGCGTTAAAAGAAGGTATCGACCTTGTAGAATGCGATATCGTATCGCCTACGTGCGATAGCTGCGCCGTGTATCAAGGTCGGGTGTATAGCATATCGGGCAAGGACAGCCGTTATCCGTCGTTGTACCAAACGGCGTTTAAAAGAGGTTATTCGATCATACACCCGAACTGCCGACACTCTTGGTCGCCTTACCACGCGGAGCTTTATACGGACGACGAGAAACGGGAAGCGTTGGAACGGTCCAATAGGTCTTGGATGCCCGACGGGAACGGACGGCACTTCCAACAGATGGAAAAGGCACGGGAAGCGTACGCGATAGGACAACAAAAACAGCGTGAGTGGAACGCGGAAATACTCGAATACGAGCGAATGAAAGCGCATTATAAGGGTATAGGCGAAGAACCGCCGTATAAGACGCTTGGAGCGTTTA
Organism: uncultured Lachnospiraceae bacterium; assembly: GCA_964564225.1. Lineage (GTDB taxonomy): Bacteria > Bacillota > Clostridia > Oscillospirales > CAG-272 > RGIG1993. The sequence continues at coordinate 6,038 of CAZMAF010000031.1, read as the reverse complement.
GACGGGCAAAAAGAGCAAATGCTGAAAGCTACGAAGCGAAAAAGGGCGTTTGGTCGGGTAAGATTGCGGAAGCGAATCAAGATGAAAACAATAAACCTATACCTTTAAATCAAGAAAGCATAAAAGGGGCGAAATACGAAACGAAATTCGCGCAATCTGTGCCAGCTTCGACCGCACATACTGTTGCGGTAAAATCGCGGCAAATACTGCGTGAAAACAACCGTAAAAAAGAAGAAACGGCTGTTTGTATTTCGGCTGAAACGGGTGAAGTGCTGTTTGAACAACATTCTAAAACGGTAACGTTGGACGTTGACAGCACGGCGTTAAACAAACAACCTGCAGATAGTGTTATATTAGTGCATAATCATCCAAGCGGTTTATCTTTTAGCGGACAAGACCTTGAATTTATGGGAAATAATCCGCAAATCCATACAATGATTGCGGTAAATCCCGACGGAAAAGTTTTTTCTTTGCGTACTAACTGCGGGAAAAAGGTTGACAGATATATCGTGAGTGAGTATAATAGATATATAAACCAAGGTGTATCGCGGGAAGATACGTTGCGTGATTTAGCAAAAAAATACGGTTGGGAGTATAAAGAAGTATGAAAGACGAAGAATATAAATGGGATGACATTCCCGACGATGATCCAAGAGCAGTCGCGCATAGGGAAAAGCTGTGGAATGAATTAACGCCCGAAGAACAAGCGGATATTGATAAACGTGTGGCGGAAGGGATTGCACGGATTAAAGCTCAACAAAATCAACAAAACAAAAAAAGCGAGAGTTAGTTCTCTCGCTTTTAGTTTACTATTTTTATTTCGTTAAAAAAAGTTTTCAAATATTTTTAAAAAAGTTGGATAAAACGCTTGACTTTATGTTGTACAATAATTATAATAAATGTACAACAATAAATCAAGGAGGTATAAGCAATGTCGCCCAGAACGGGGAGACCGAAAAGCGAAAACCCAAAAGGAAACGCTATTCGTGTTAGATTGGACAAAGATACGGAAAATGCTTTGATAGAGTGTGCGGAAGTTTTGCAAACGTCTAACTCGGAAGTAGTACGAAAAGGGATTTGGCTTGTAAAGTCTCAAATTGAAAAAAAATAAGATACAGCCGCAACCGTGGAAAGTCAAGCTGTATCTTACCCACCGACAAGGTTTCCCTTGAAAGGTAAATCTATTATACCATAAAAGGGTTTTTCTTGTCAACAAAAAAATGAACAAGGAGAATTTATTTATGAGTAACAAAGTAGCTATTTTTGAAAACGAACAATTTGGAAAGGTAAGAACAATCAACAAACAAGGCGAGCCGTGGTTTGTGGCGAAAGATATTGCCCTTGCATTAGGATATGCGAAGCCCGAAAACGCTGTGGCGCAACACGTAGAGAAAGAAGATAAAACCAGTACCCTATTTCAGGGGAGTGGTTCTAACTACAAAAGCAAAACGGTAATTATCAATGAAAGTGGTTTGTATGCGCTTATTTTCGGAAGTAAACTCGATAGCGCAAAAGCTTTTAAACATTGGGTAACTTCGGAAGTGTTGCCGTCTATCCGCAAGACGGGTAAATACGAAACGGACGCATTAAAACAACAACGCGTAGAAACGGCGCAAATTAACGCAAACGCAAGACGGGCGACCTTACTCTTAAAGATAGCGGAAACGACGAAAACGGACTATAAGCAAGTGCTTCAAGCACACGCTACGAAGCTTTTGACGGGCGAGTTTTTGTTGCCGTTGCCCGAAGTGAACGAGCGGACGTATTCGGCGGGCGAGATTGGGGAACTTCTTGGCGTATCGGCGCAAAAGATTGGGCGGTTGTCGAATGAAAACGGAATGAAAACAAGCTTTTACGGCAAGTGGTTTTACGATAAAGCGAAATCGGCGGACAAGCAGGTGGAAACATTCCGATATTACGAACACGCGATCGCGGTGTTTGAGAAGCTTCTTTCGGCGGTGGTGTAATGGATAAGCAAAAGATAGAAGCGTTTATCCAAGTGCTTTCGGAAAAAGCGAAGCAAGAGCCGAAGCCCGAATATCGAGAAGTTTCGGCAACGATACGATTTACGAAAGAAGAATGTAAGAAAATGGGCGGTAGCGTAGGCGCGTACTTATCGACGATAGGAAGAGTGGCGCGGGTGATCAAGCGAGCGTATGCGGATAGGACGGTATATATCGTACGACTTCGACGGAACGGAATAAACGTAGAAGCTATGGACGAAGATATCCACGAAGCGAAACGGAAATTCGCGGAAAAAACGTTTGAAAGAGAGCGTGAACAAGTTTTGGGAATGTGATAAATAAAGTAAAAAGCGTAGGCGACGACCTGCGCTTTTATTATACGAAAAACAAATTTCGTTTGTTGCTACACAAAAACCGAACGCGGGGGCGGTATATCCCCCGCAAACGAAAAAAATCCGTTGTATGGCGTACAAACGGTTGAGATAAAGGAGAGAAAGGAAAAATGGATTACGGATAAAATTTAACGGTTTTAAGGGCGAATAAAAAGGCAAAACAAGGACAGCGAGCATATCGCCGTCCTTTTATTATGCGGCTACGGCGATACGTGGCAAACGTAAAATATCTCGGAGCGGAGCGAACCGTGACGAAAAAGTGTAAGGAGAAAATTTTATGAAAAGAGAAGACTTAAAGGCAAAAGGTATGACGGACGAACACATTGATTTCGTGCTTGACGAGTTCCACAAGGAACAGGAAGCGTTGAAGGCGCAAAACCAAACGCTTGTAAACGAGCGGGACGCGGCAAGGGATGAAGTGAAGAAGTACCAGCAAGGCGGAGAACTGTATCAGGATCCTACGGAGCTTGAAGCTTTGCGGAAGTTTAAGACGGATACCGAAGCCGAAAAGGAAAAGCAAACCAAGGACAAAGCGTTTGAGAGCTTGCTCGTCAAGCTGAACGTGAAGAGCGAACTCAAACCGTTGGTAACGCGTATGCTCGATTACGAAAAGCTCACTTTAAACGACAAGGGAGAAGTGGACGAAGCGTACGAGAAGGTGTTTGCCGAGCAGTTAAAAGCGGATTGCCCGACCGCTTTCGTAACGCCGCCAAGCGGCACGGGGATAGATTATAAAAACAATATTCCAAGTGGCGTGAACGGCAACGGAAAGCCTACCGCTCCGACGAATGCGGAGTGGGCTACGGCTATCGCGGCAAAAACAAAAATTCAGTAAATTGAAGGAGAAAAATTACTATTATGTTGACTTTGAACGAATACAAAGTAGGTTTAAGAGATCATATCGACCAGCTTGTGGTTGATGAATTTCGTAGAAACTCTGAGCTTTTGGATAAGCTCATTTTTGACGACGCGGTGGCGGCGGGCGGTAGCGGCTCTACGCTGACATACGGCTATCAACGCTTGCTTACGCCGTCGGGCGCAGGATCGCGTACCATCAATAAGGATTATACGCCGTCGGAAGCGGTGCGTAAGCCCGAAACGACGCATCTCGTTATTATGGGCGGCTTGTTCGAGATTGACCGCGTTATCGCGCAAACTTCGGGCGTAAACGACGAAGTGCAGTTCCAACTTAAAGACAAGGTAAAGGCGACGGCAAACTTTTTCCACAACCTTGCGATCAACGGTGTGGAAACGTTGGACGAAGCGACGGGGTCTTATACGCAGTTTAACGGGCTTTCCAAGCTTCTTACGGGCGCGGATACGGAAATTACGAAAGGCACCGCAATCGACGTATCGGCTTGGACGGACGATAAGAAAACGGCGTTTGCGCTTATCGACGGCGTGGAAGAGCTTATTTATACGATGCTGGCGAAGCCGCATCTTCTTATGATGAACAGAAATATGAAGATGAAGCTTGTTTCCGCGGCGCGTAGAGCGGGGTATCTCAACCGTATCGAAAATGCGTTTGGTACGCCGATCGACGCTTACGGGGATATTCCCTTGCTTGACGTAGGCGAATATTACGACGCGGCGACGAAGACGTCCAAGTTTGTCGTGCCTACGACGGAAGCGGGCTTAACGGATATCTATGGCGTAAATCTCGATCGCGACGGCTTTATCGGCGTAACCACGCAAAAAGGCTCTTCGCTCATTACGACGAGAGTTCCCGATTTCACTCGCCCCGAAGCGGTGCAAAAGGGCTCTGTCGAAATGACGGCGGCGGTTGCTTTGAAGAATTCCAAGAAAGCGGGCGTTCTTCGCGGCATTAAAATTCAATAAACAACAAGAGAGTAAAGGCGGCGGTTTTCCGTCGCCTTAGGCTCTCGCTTTATAAGGAGATTTATATGCTTACCGTAAGCGAAAATACTTATATCACCATTGTGGAAGCGGATGAGCTTATTGCTACGCATCTCGACAAATACAACGGACTGCGGCTGTTTTGGGAAATTCTTGACGAAGAAGAAAAGGAAGGGTATTTAAAACGCGCCGTTGAAGAGATGGAAACGCTTGTTTATCCCGGGCGGAAAAGCCGTCCTATGCAACCGCTGACCTTTCCGCGTGCGCCGTCGGTAGAAGTTCCAAAAGAAATCAAGCTCGCGCAAGCGTACAATGCGCTTGGCTTTCTCAATTCCGACATGAAAGAAGCGGGGGAAGAAAACAAAAAACTTTATGCGCGTTTCGGCGTTCATTTAGGCGTTTTAAATGGCGAAAACGCGGCTGTATTAAACGAAACGCCTATAACAAGGCAAGTAAGCCTTGCGAGCAAAAAAGCCGCGCAAATCGTTGATAAATACGTTCGCGGCGGCTTTCGTATGAGATAGGAGAGAAAGATGAAGAAATATCCGATTATGATTGGCGAAGCCGATTTAAAAAATAAAGGGATTACGGTGGATAACACCGAAGGTCTTGAAAAGATCCTTTATTATACGCATCTTGCGTTTTACGATTTCCTTGTCTATACGTCGATGAAGAACCGTAGAAGGCGGTTGATTGAAGCACATTGCACCGAGCTTGAAGAAGATATCAAGGACATACTTCTCAATATCGCGTGGGCAATCGATAGAAGCGGCGATTTTGTCGGGCTTGACGACGGGCAACAACGGAAAAACGACGAGAGCGTGGAAATTAAGCCTTTGCAGGAAAGATTGATTACGGTTATTCCAACGATTGTTTGGAATCAAATTGCAGGGCTTGAACCGAATATCACATTTTGCGGCGGTGAAATATGATACGATACAAAAATTGCGAAATATTCCGCGTTGAAGACCCGAAAAAGGTCCTTGCCGCGGTGGATATAGATGCGATGGCGGCTCTATACGTATATTCGAGCTTTGAAGATGATCGCTATAAAGAAGATAAGCAAACGACGGCGTATATTTATAATACGGCGTTTAATCTCGATAAGACGGGGTACAACGTACGTGTGCCGAGCGTCGGGGAGTTTAAGATTACGGCGTTTTTGAAAAAGCAAATAAACGCGGGGGATTTTAAGAAACGGTTTAATTATCAGCTTACGCTGGAAGGGTAGGTTATGGCGTTATGGAAAACGAAGAATTAACGAGCGAAACGCTATACGGGTACGTTACCGATCTCGTGCGGATTATTAAGAAAAATTCGCCCAAGCGTGACGATAATTCCTATCCGCATACGATTAAAAGCCACGGGAAAATAATATCGCCTTTCCCGGGGAACTTAAAAAAGAACGGTAATCAAATCGTTTCGAGCGGCGACGGGTATAAGGTAAAGCACGGCTACGAGCCAGCACCGTACGCGTTGTATGCCAATAAAAGCTCTCGAAAGCCGCAATACATTGAAAAGTCTATACGTGAATTTGCGGCGCTTATGGAGAGCGTTGGTTGGGAGCAGGTGTAATATGGTAGAAAAAGAATTGTTGAACATGAAGTTCAAAAACGAAGAAAGATATATCAATGGCGCAACAATCGCCAAGTTTTTGCAGTCTATGCTTAACGCGGCACACGGCAAAGCGGAATTTTACGTGGCGTATCAAAAGGATACGAACACTGATCCCGCGGCGATTTACGGCGGCGTTATGTCTTGTGAAATCGAGCCGTTTTCTTTGCGCGGTACGCTGTCGCAGACAATTACGATTGATTATAAATGC
>CAZMAF010000030.1:0-20078 GCA_964564225.1 uncultured Lachnospiraceae bacterium | reverse complement strand
TACAGGGCACCGCTATCTCCCCGGCCGGTATGGTCCTAATTCATATTCTGCTGTGCCGTTTGTATCACTTGCGTGATGGGTGAAACAAAAGTATCACTCGTCTGTATTATAACAGGAATTCCTTGAAAATGCAAGAGTTTTTATGAAATTTTGTATAAGAAATTAACGGCAGATGATGGACTCATCTGCCGCGCAATCAAATTCTTATTCCTCGTCTTCGTTGTCTGTGATGAAAATATTGTCTTCTTCTTCCATGATATCGTCTTCGCTGATTTCAAAAAAGTCTTCACGAAGCGCTTGAAGCATTTCATTTTTCTCTTCTTCGTCTTTTGAGCCACTAGAAATTAAATACGTGCCCATGGCGCCAAATGCGGCAGCAAAGGCCAAAAATGTGGCAGCACGGCGCTTGCTTTTCTTTAAACTCACGAAAAACAGAATGATCAGTGTCAGGGTATTCACGAGAAGTGTAATTCCAATGTAAAATCTTGAGTTCATAATCGCTTTTTTCATATTAATTCTCCTTTATAACTTAGCAATCATTTTGAGGTATGCGTTAATAAAACCATCAATATTACCGTCCATAACCGACTGAATATTACCGTCTTCATAACCGGTTCGGGTATCTTTAGCTAATGTGTAGGGCATAAAGACATAGGAACGAATTTGTGCACCCCATTCAATCTTGTTTTTATTACCTTGAATATCCTCGATTTTTTCAAGTTTTTCGCGCTCTTTGATCTCTGCCAGCTTGCTCTTCAGCATTTTCATCGCCGTTTCTTTGTTTTGTAGCTGTGATCTCTCGGTTTGACAGCCAACAACGATTCCGGTAGGAATATGAAGAATTCGAATAGCGGAGTCGGTTTTGTTGATGTGTTGACCGCCTGCGCCACTGGAGCGATGCGCAGTAATTTCAAGGTCTTCATCACGTATTTCAATTGAGCCGTCGTCCGTAAATTCCGGTAAAACTTCAACTGATGCAAAAGAGGTTTGCCGTCTGCCTGAAGCGTCAAAGGGCGATACGCGAACAAGTCGGTGTACGCCGTGTTCGCTTTTGAGATAACCGTAGGCGTTCAATCCTTCGATCATCAGAGTGGCACTTTTGATACCGGCTTCTTCACCGTCAAGCCAGTCAAGTAACTTTACCGTATATCCATGGTTTTCACCCCAACGATTGTACATTCGGTAAAGCATTTGAGCCCAATCCTGAGCTTCTGTTCCTCCTGCGCCCGGATGGAAAGAAACGATGGCATTGTTAGAATCGTATTCGCCGGTGAGTAATGCGGATAAACGCTGTTTTTCAGATTCCGCTTCAATGGCTTGAAGTTCGGAGACTACTTCTTCAGTGCAAGTTTCATCATTTTCTTCAATAGCCATTTCAGCAAGCGCATACGCATCTTCAGTACGCGCCACGAGCGTTTCGTACGCCTCGACTTTTGTTTTTAATTGCTTGATCTCTTGGAGTGTTTTGGTGGAGTTCTGGGGATCATTCCAGAAATTCGGTTCAACGGTCATTGCTTCAAGTTCTTCAATGCGTGCAGTTGTTTCTGTGATTTTTAAAGCTTGTGCAAGTTCCTCAAGCTCTTTGAGGATTTGACGAAGCCGGATTTTTCCTTCTTCAAGTTGAATGATCAAAAGTGCATCCTCCGTATATTATATGTGATGAATTAAATTACTGTTGTAATAGCTGACAGATATGCGTGAATCAAATTGATGGATTAACCTGCCAATTGCTTCAAGAACGGGATTTTCCGAATGAAAATGTCCGGCACAAATGACAGAAAGATCACTGTCCGCGGCATCGATAAGTGCGTTGTAGGAAACCTCTCCCGTAATCAGGCAATCGGCAAAAGCATCAATGGCAGCATCAATACAGTCTTTGCCGCCACCTCCGACGACGACGACCTTAGATACGGTCTTTTCAGGACAGGTAACTGTGACATCGTCGGAAGATAAAAGTGTTTTAATGTGAGTGGCAAGCTCTTTGGCCGTAATAGGCGGGATCGTACCCATTCTGCCTAAAGGAATATTTCCTTCCATAAAAGGCTCGACATTATGAATCGATAAAAGTTGACAAAACGTATCGTTCACGCCTCCGTCAACGGCATCCAGCCGCGTGTGAAAGGAAAATGCGGAAATACCGCCACGCATTAATTTCGTGATGATGCGGGATTTGACGTCGCATCCATTAATGGAACGCATGGGCGAGAAAATCAGCGGATGGTGGGAAATAATAGCATCACAACCGTTTTCAATAGCATAGTCGACAGATTTTTGTGTAATATCAAGTGTGATTAATACACGTTTGATTTCGCGTTCGGGGTCGGACATACACATAGCGCCGTCATTGTCCCAATTGCAAGATAATGAAGATGGAATTACGGAATTCAGATATGCATATAATTTTTTAGCAGTGTACATAAATTCCTCATGAATTAATAGAATTTAAAATTTCGTTTTGCAACAAAAGGAGCGCTGATACATCATCTTCATGATTGAGTGCGCCGTTAATTTTTTTCTGAACTTTACTAAGCATTTTTTGACAGAAATTACGGTAGGAATCCAAGTCTTCGTCGTAGACGGGTCTGCCGATCAAAGCATCAAAAATTGAAAGCTCGTATTTTTCTCCCGTATATTCTGCTGCGATAATGCGATACGCCTTGTTGCGATCATGGGCATAGCGTTCGCGATGAATTTTAAATCCATTATCGCATAAATACAGTGCAAGTTCAGCAAGCGCTGTTTGCGGTTGAAGAATCAGCCGTATTCCCTTTTGTTTAATAAATTCTGCATTTGATAAAATTTGAATGATCGTATCGCCGCCCATGCCGCAGATTATAATATCGGTCGGATGATACGCTTCAATTCCCGTTAGTCCATCTGTCAGCAGCGGAATTACGGAATTTTCGCAGTTATATTTTTGAATATTCTCTTTCGCGCAGTTTAAAGGACCTTCGCGCACATCTGATGCAATAGCACGTGTACATTTTCCTGAAAGGACGAGGTAAAGTGAAAGATATGCATGATCACAGCCAATGTCGGCGACGACCGTTTCTCGCGTTTCGTTGTTTGAAAAAGTCAAACCTACAAGCGAGGCGGCTTTTTCAAGACGGGATGTGAGTGATATGCTCACTTTGATGCAAGGTAGTTATTCAGTTCTTCGATGAGCGTATCAGCATTGGTGGCGTGAACAAAGCAAGCCTGCTCAATAGTTTCACCTCTGGCAGAAGGACAACCAAGGCAGTGCATGCCGATTGCTTTGAAAAATTTTGCGCATCCGGGCTCTTTATCTAAAAGATCACCGATAATAGTATTTTTGGTAACGTTCATACTGTGTCAAACCTTTCTTTGGAATATCAAATATTATAATTGAAATCGGCGCATAAAACATCGAATACATTATACTGTATTTTACTGTTTTTGTCAATTGATTTAAATGAAAAAATCATAGGCAATTCTTAAAAATCGTGTTCATTTGTAAAAAAATCACTTGATTGTTCGCAGATTATGTGATATATTGATAGTATAACAAGTAAAGGATGTGTTTATCATGTGTATTTTTTGTAAGATCGTAAATGGGGAAATTCCTTCTCGAAAGGTGTACGAGGATGACGATATACTCGCTTTCCATGATGTAAATCCGCAAGCTCCTGTGCATATTCTTGTAATTCCCAAGGTGCATATTTCCTCTCTTGATGAAATCAACGAAGATAATTCTGCAACGGTTGCGTCGATTTTTAAAAAAATTCCCGAGATCGCTAAAACCGCAGGACTTTCAAACGGATACCGCGTTATTTCCAATTGCGGTGAAGATGCATGTCAGAGTGTAAAGCATCTTCATTTTCATATTCTCGGCGGTGCACAGCTTTCCGAACGAATGGCATAAAAATAACATCAGGACGATAGGGTGATATCCTTAACGGAAAATTTTGAAAGTCCGAAAAAGTGCAAAGTGCGAGCATCGCATTTGACCGGTCAAACGCTGAATGTGCTAAGCCCAAACCCTTGTAACAGCAGAAAGAGCAAACACAACAACGTGTTTGCTCTTTTCCTATATATGCGAATATATGCAAAATTTCTCTTGTAATGACTTATTTTATTGCTTTCGGTCAGCACATTTTTCCGTTAAGAATATCACATTATGTCTCGGCGTTATTTTTTAGTCAACAACATACATTTTTTCAATGATAACTTTTTCTGCTGGTTCGTATTGATTTCCGGAAGAATCAACGGTATCGGTTTTTTCGCAAGTTGCAATCATATCGACTACTTCAAGGCCGTCAATAACTTTACCGAAAGCAGCATATTCGCCGTCAAGGTGCGCGGATTTTTTGTGGCAGATGAAAAACTGTGTGGTGGCGCTGTTGGGATCATTACCACGCGCCATGCCGATAACGCCGCGATCAAAGGAAAGATTGTTCGTAAATCCGTTCGATGTAAATTCGCCTTCGATTGTGGGAGCGGTAGAAAGTCCCTGTCCTGTTCCTGTTGGGTCGCCGCCTTGAATCATAAAGTTTTCAATCACGCGGTGGAAAGTCAGGCCATCGTAGAATCCTTCGTTAACGTATTTCAGAAAATTTTCAACGGTTATGGGGGCGAGATCGGCATAAAGCTCAAGGGTAATCGTTCCCATGTCTTTGATTTTCATTGCCACTGTTACTTTTTCCCCGTCTTCTATGGGATCAAAAGGTTCCGGCTTCAAGAATGTATAGCATACGGTTGCAATGAGCGTGATTGATAAAACAACGATCAACACGTTCATTAATTTGGAAAAGAATTTGTCATTTTTTTCTTTTTTGCGTATCTTTTCCTGTTCTTTGTAATAATTTGTAATCTTCTTTTTCCGACTCATAAGCTTACCGTATAATTATGCCATTACGTCATATACGTAATTTTCAAGCGATATGTTAAGATTGCCGTTCAGGCAACGGATCTCATCAAACATATCTTTTGTGTTTACATCTTTTTTGAAGTTGACTGCGTAGCGAAGTTCAAACATTGTGCCGAAATTGGAAGATTTGATCTTAACTACCGACCACTGTGTCGTATATTTGGAAAGAATTTCATCAAATACGCCGACATAGTTCAAACTTTCGGGAATCGTAATTTTGAGGAGTTTTTTGGGATTTCTCTGATCGCCGAATTTTATAAACATTAAAGCGACCATAACGATTACCATAAAGAGATCGAGAATAGCGGCTACCGCAATAAATCCGCGTCCGCAAGCAAGACCGAGTGTTAAAGCAGCAAAGATATATGCAAGGTCTTTGGGGCTTCCCTGCGTACTTCTGAAACGGATAATGGTAAGCGCACCGCCGATTGAAATAGCACTGAGAGCTGTGGAGCTGTTTCCTGCGCCCGATAGATTGGATGATACGATACAAAGGACGGCAAGAATTGAAGGAAGCATGATCAGGGTATAGGACATACCTTTTGAATAACCGTCACGGCGGTTGGTAAGTATGTAGAGCGCGCTCAGGATTGCTCCCAGAACGAACGATGATAAGATGATGGAAATCACCAACGAAAAGGTAACGCTTGTCATATTTGACGTAATGATGGAATCCATAATTGAAAGTGTGATTGAATTAAGCATTTTAAACCTCCACAGACGGGATTGGAGCTCCCGTTACATAATATTCATATTCTTTTCCGTACTTGGAAAAGCTTGAATTAAAGATTTGATGCTCGCTTAAAAAGCGTGCAAGCCATAAAGGCATCGCATTCGGAATCTTGATTTCCATCAGGATGCGCTCCGGCGGCATAATGTCTACGCCCGAAGTATCTCCGTTTAATTCAAGATTAGTGCGCCGCGTAATGATCTCTTTGTCAAAAGTAATGCGAAGTTCGGGATCGTCAATTCCAAACATGGCAATACGGTCGTACTGTATGTACACCATTGGATAAAGATCATATAAATTCAGCATTCGGAGAATTTCTTTTTCTACCTGTTTGTCAAAATACTTGGCTGTCTCATGTGACGGCGGAAGCTGCCTTGTTCGCACCATTTCCTTCACTTCCCCGTACTTCATTGTCGCTCTGCGTTTTGTGACAACGCCTTTGTATTTTTTTTTGATTTCAAAAAAAACTTTATCATCGTCTTCACGCAAAGGATAATAGGAACGCATACGGAGTTTTTCTTTGTATTTTGGTTTGGAAATTGAAGTTCGGATCAGTTCGTGATTGGGAGAATCAAAGTAAATATTGTATAGCTTATAACTTTGAGAGTTCAGACAATATTTATCATAACGCATATAATCTTTTAAAAATTCGGAAAGTGCCTTATATTGATCAAGTGTCAACATATACTTCTTTTCGTATCTTTTGAAGACGGTAATTGCCAAAACAACACTTCCTTTCTGTTTTTTGTGCAGGGATGGTCACATCTTTTGTATTATAACTTGCGTTTGTGAACTCAATGTGAATATTTTTGAACTTTCACAAGATTTTTAATTAAGATTTTTAATATTTATTCAGACTTAACAAAAATATCGCCTTGAGGGGCGATATTGGCGTATTGATTGTAAGTGGAATCAGGTAGATAAAGCGGTAATTATGATAATCTGTAAGCAATGATAAAGCCACCTTCATTATCACCTGATATGATATATTGTGCACGGGCAGGCAATTCAATAATAGTATTGGTGTTTGATTGATGCGCTTCAACGTAGGTCACGTACCAAATCGTATCGCTGTGATCATCGTTGATAATCACCAGGTTTTCGGCAAGTCTGATGGTACGGTTGTAGACCGCCACGTTAACGAGGTCGAATTGTGACATAGCGATGGCGTGCGGAACTCCAACAAAACGAAACGTAGCAAGAGTTTGTTGCTGTGTTCCGGAAAGTCCCGTATATACAAATCCGTAGTACATGCAGTTTTCAATAAACCAATCAAGACAGGAAACAGTCCTGCCTTGATACTCGAAATTGAATTCCGAGGCAGTCAAGGAATAGGTAGTATCGTTCTCGAAAATATTTAATGCGATGGAATATCCTGCAACGTATTCGTTTATAAGTGTAGAAGGATCAGAATACAAATAAGCGTTGACAATTTGAATACTGGTTTTGCCGCTGTCCTCTGAAAAATGTGAGAGCATGCTGTCAAGATAGGAAAAGGCATCGTTTTTGTAAAAAAGCTTAGAGCTTTTCAATACGTATTTTTGAGAGGTATTACCGTATAGTATTTTTAAATTTTGACCGTAAATAAATAAAACGTGATCTTTGATTTTATGATTCGGTTCGAGCGTTGATAAATTGTAGTTGTAAGGATGGTTTTCATCAATTCTTAAAAGTGTTCCCGATATATAAGACGAGGAGTTAACTTGAATAAAGCCTTTATCGGAAACGGTTTTTTCCTCGTATAAAAGTATAGGAGGTGTTTCCTGTTGTGTTTGGTTATCGGTTGAAACATCTGTTGGCAATGTGCTTGTTGAAATCGGAGTATCAGATGTCAATACGGTATCGGCTGTATTGGATGAATTACACGCCGTCAGGAATACAATCGAAAAAGTGAGCAAAATTGTCAGTAAAATAAGAGCGGTATATTTCAAAAAGGTTGCCTCCGTATGTAATTTTTGATAATAAAATTTTATCACAAAGAAAAAGGTTTGTCAAGGCGAAAAATGCCGAAACAAACCTTTATAAATAGTGTTCTTATAATTCAATGATCCGATTGGCAAGTAGTTCGGCATCAAAAGCATTGTGCGTGACAAATAAAAGCGTTTTGTTGGTACAGTGCTCGTTTATTACTGAAATCATATGCGCGCGAGTTGATTCGTCAAGTGCCGAAAACGGTTCATCCAAAATCAGAATCGGCAAATCGGTTATCATTGCCCGTGCAATCGCTACTCTCTGCGCCATTCCGCCCGATAATTCGTGGGGATAAAGATTACAGTCATTTTTTAAACCGACTTTTTCGAGAAGTTTTAAGGCGATTTCGCTCGCTTCGGCGCGAGGTTTGTCAGATGCCACCGTTACGTTTTCAAGAACGGTAAGATGTGAAAATAATCTCGGCTCTTGAAAAACAAAAGCAATATCCGAAAATTTATACCCTTCTCGTTTTCCTTCATTCATTTGCTCAAGATTGGCTATTATACGTAACAAGGTAGTTTTTCCGCAACCGCTTTTCCCCATAATAGCTACGTGTTCATTATCTCGAATTAAAAGGGATAGTTCAGATAAGACGACGTTGTCTTCATATTTTTTTGAAATATCGGTGAGTTTGATCATGTTTTTGTTCCTCCTCGCCGTGTCGATTTGGCAAAGATCAGCTTGAATATGTATTCAAAAAGCAAACTTAAGAGAATGACGGTTACCGTCCAGCCGAAGAGTACGTCCATTTCGAGATTTGTTTTGGCATCAGAAAGATTCTGACCGATTGTAAATGATAATCCGCAAATGACTTCGGCAGCAACACCGGCTTTCCATGCGAATCCGAGAGAATTTTGGATAGCGGCAAAGAGGTAGGGGCGTATCTGCGGAAAATACAGAACAGAAATCTTTTTCCATTTTGAAAATCGAAATATATAAGCAACTTCGGTAAGCTTGCTGTCAAATGAACTGAATGCCGTATATAGATTGGTATATACGATTGGAATTACCATAATGACAACGATCAGAAAAGAAACAAAAGATATTTCCAGTTTGATTTTTCGCACAATAACGTAAACAAGAATGATAAATGAAGCAACGGGTGTCGCACGAAGAACGGTAATGAACGGCGTGATGATCGCTTTCCCCAGAGTGGAATACGCCGCTATTGCGCCGAGAATTATTCCAAGGAATATGCCGACCATTGCTCCGCTAAGAATCGTGGAAAATGAGTTTGCAATACTTTTCCAGAAATCGTTTTCTGTGAGAAGCCTAACAAATGCCAAGATGGTTGTGTGCGGATACGGTAAAAAAAGCTCGCTTCCGATTGCCAATGCAAGCAGATACCAGAGTGTGATCCAGAATATTACCGAAATTCCGTAACGAAACCATTTATTTTTGATAATAGAGATTTTCATCGGGTATTTTTCCGCCTATGGAAGAAGGATCGGCGTTATATAGAACGGTAAAAAATCCTGTTAAGGAATTTTGCATTTCCTGACCGTCAATAAAAACGATATTGCAACGAGGAATTGCGGCCTTAGCAAGAGCGGCTTGAGGAATAATGCCAAGATTGGCAATAATTTCAGATGCACTTTCGGGATTTTGGTTAATGTATTCAACTGATGCGCGATAAGCGTCTAAAAATTCTGCAAGCTGTTCGGGATATTTTTCAGCAAATTCCCTTCTGACTACAATACAACCTTGCATGACATCCGATTCGGATTTCTTTCCCCACTCTTCTGTCAGATTTAATGCAACTCTTGCAGAAGAGTCGCCGGAAATGGATGCGGTTACCTGAGGCTCGGGTAATACGGCGATCTGGACAGTTCCTTCTTTAACATGTAATGCAAGCTCTGCATGTTCCGTATAGGAAAAATCAAGCGTAACGTCAGTATCGGGGTTAATGCCGTTTTGTTCAAGCACGTAACGAAGGATGTATTCCGGTGTTGAGCCTTTACCGGTAGCATTGATAGTTTTGCCTTTGAGCGAGGTGATATCAGTAACTGTCGTACCATTTTCTACAACATAAAGCACACCGAGAGTATTGACTGCGGCGATTTGAAAATCTGCTTTTTTAGTATTGTAAAGTGCGGCGGCAACGTTTGTGGGAAGCGCCGCGATGTCATAATTGCCAAGCAGGATTTCCGTTTTTACCAAGTCTGGACCTGCGAGAACTTGGCAGTTATACCGTGTATCGGGATTGTTTTGGGCATCATTTAATACCGTAGCAAGTCCCATACCCGTCGGACCTTTGAGGGCGAGTATTCTCACTTCTTCGGCAGTTGAAGGTGTTTCATCGGTCGTTGTGGGGACGGTTGTAGTAGTATCGCTGTTACTGCATGCTGTTAAAGCGATCGTAAGCGCTACGAGAATAAGAAGGATGAGTAAAAGATTTTTTTTCATGATATTGATTCCTTTCAATAAAATTTTAAAAATTTTTTATAATAATTCGTCGGTTGAGCTGAACAAGCCCGCAATATCGGCATTGACGAGAACGATCTTTTTTCCGTTTTTTTGTATTATTCCTTCTTCAATCAAAGCATCAAGATTACGATAAAGTGTCATACGGCTCATACCAAGCGTATTGGCAAGCAATGTCATTGAGCCTGAATATCCCTGATGTTCATATAGGTACAGAGCAAGTTTGCTGTATGCATTTGGTGTAGCAAAGCTATCAATCTTGGCATTCAGGTAACGGATTTTTTGCGAAAGCAGTTCGATATACGAAATCGCGCACTCTGGATACTTTTGAAACATAGTTTTCAAAAAATCTTCTGAAAAAAAGACAACAACTGCATTCGTTCTGGCATAAATAGTGCTGACATAGCTGGGTGCGCTTCCGAAAAGACCGGCAAGACCGAATACGTCGCCAACGTCAAGATTGCGAAGCGAAAGATCACCGCCTGCGATGGTTTTATGTGACGTCAGCGAACCTGAAACGACAATACCGAGTGCTTTGAAGTATGATGATCGTGAAAAAACCGTTTCATCCTTTTCAAAAAAAGCAATCGTAACACCGTCTGTCGTTTTCTGTAATAGATTTTTAATAAAATTGCCCGATAATCCATGTGTTTCAAGATAATCGCAAGCAATCATTACCCGAGGATCGTTTTGTAGTGTTGTGATCGAGTTCATATACCCTCCAATACTGTAACAATTGTTACAATATCTTATCATAAAATTCGTTTTTTGTCAAGTAGAAAGAATAAATAATTTGCATATACTTTTATGGAGGTGATATTATGTTGATCTATACTGTAAAAAGCGGTGATACGCTATATGAAATTGCCAACCGTTATCGCGTTCCGTATGAACTTCTGGCTGAAATTAACGGGATAGATGATCCGGATTTTCTTTCCGTGGGGCAGTCCCTCATTATTGCCAAACCAACGACGGTACATACGGTTTCTCAGGGCGAGTCACTATATTCCGTTGCTCGAGAATACGGCGTGACCGTTTCAAGGCTTTATCGAAATAACCCTTCGCTTATGGGCAATGATTTCATTTCCGTCGGTCAGACACTTGTAATTCGTTATGAAGGAGAAGGAAAACGAAAGATCGCGGTTAACGGCTATGCCTATCCTTTTATTGAAGAAAGCACGCTTACTCAGACGCTTCCCTATCTTTCTTATTTAACTCCGTTTTCTTACGGTTTTACATCTGAGGGCGACCTTGTTACGTTGTCTGACGATGCATTGATTGAAAGCGCAAGAGCAAGCGGAGTGAATCCGGTTATGCTTTTGACGACGTTGAACGACGAAGGAAAGTTTGATAATTCTCTTTCGCACAATCTGTTTGAAGACTCTGCGCTTCAGGATTATTTAATTTCCAATATCATTTCCACAATGATGTTAAAAGGTTATCGTACACTTGACGTGGATTTTGAATTTGTTTTTCCGGAGGATCGCCTTTCTTACGTTGCATTCCTAAAAAAAATCAAAGCAGCTTTCAAGCCGTATCGATATTCACTTTGGGTTGCGCTTGCGCCCAAAACATCGAATCAACAAAAAGGATTGTTGTATGAGGCGCACGATTATAAGCAAATCGGTGAAGTAGCAGACCGTGTTCTTTTAATGACTTATGAATGGGGATATAAATACGGACCACCCCTTGCCGTTGCACCGCTTAATGAGGTTCGTCGAGTTGTTGAGTACGCGTTGACTCAAATTGACGCTAAAAAACTTGTGCTTGGAATCCCGAATTACGGATATGATTTTACGCTCCCTTACGTAAAGAATCAATCAGAGGCAACGGTGTTGTCGAACGTTGGTGCGCTTATGCTTGCACGAGAAAAGAAGGCGGAAATACAGTTTGATACAGTGGCTATGTCGCCTTATTTTGATTATTATGATGGGGGGGTGCAGCATCGTGTCTGGTTTGAAGATGCGCGAAGCATACAGTCAAAGCTTGATCTTGCCGATGAAAAAAACATGGTGGGCGTAAGTTTTTGGAATATTATGAATTTCTTTCCACAGGGTTACTTTTTACTCACACCCTATCAGCTTGAATAAAAAAACGCTTCTTGCCGGGTGGCAAGAAGCATTTTTTAATGAATGGTTTTTATGTCGTAAGGAGTAGACTGATATACGAAATAATTGAGCCAGTTTGTGTATAAAAGATTTGCGTGAGAACGCCAGGTGGATTGCGGCTCTTGCGTATCATCGTCGTTTGGAAAATAATTTTTAGGCATTTCAATCGGAAGACCTGCGTCTTTATCACGGAAATATTCTTTTTTCAGCGTGTCAGAATCATATTCTGAGTGACCCATAATAAAGATTTGTCTTCCTTTGGGTGACATCAGCGCATAAAGTCCTGCTTCCTCAGAAGAAGCAAGAATTTTCAAGCGTGTGTTTTCTTCGATATCTTCTCTTGAAATAGTGGTGTGGCGGGAGTGCGGTACCATAAAGGTATCGTCAAAGCCGCGAAAGAGCATCGAGTTCTTGTATTCAACCTTATGAGGAAAAATACCAAACATTTTCTTTTCAAGAGGAATTTTGTCAATGCCGTAATGATAATAAAGACCTGCCTGAGCGCCCCAGCAAATGTGAAATACCGAGTGAACGTGTTTTTTGCTCCATTCCATAATGGTGCAAAGTTCGTTCCAATATTCAACTTCTTCAAAAGGCATCTGTTCAACCGGCGCGCCTGTGATTACCATGCCGTCATAATTCTGATCTTTAATATCGTCAAAGGTTCTGTAAAAAGCGATCATGTGATCCTGAGGCGTATTTTTCGACTCGTGTGTTTTAGTATGAATCAGTTCCATTTCGACCTGTAAGGGCGTATTGCCAAGTAATCTTGCAAGCTGAGTTTCGGTCACGATTTTGGTCGGCATCAGATTCAATACCAAAATACGCAAGGGACGGATGTCCTGCGTAATCGCTCGTGTTTCGGTGATGGCAAATATATTTTCATTCAGCAACGTTTGTGTTGCAGGTAAGTCGTTAGGAATTTTTATAGGCATTGTATGCTAACCCCCTATAAGCATTATTGCTGTGCAATGTAGTTAATTAAACTTGATTGAGTGCTTGTTCAATGTCGGAAATAATGTCATCAATGTGTTCAATGCCGACAGACATACGAATTAAATCTGCGCCAATGCCGCTATCTTCGAGCTGTTTATCGGTTAGTTGTCTGTGTGTTGTGGATGCAGGATGCAATACACAGGTTCTCGAGTCGGCAACGTGTACGACGATTGCGGCAAGTCTGCATGAATCCATAAATTTCATGGCAGCTTCCCTACCGCCCTTGATGCCAAAGGAAATGACGCCCGAACAACCGTTAGGCAGATATTTTTGTGCAAGTGTATACTGATCTGACGAAGGCAGACCGGGATAGTTTACCCACGAGATTTTTTCATTTGCTTCGAGATATTCACTAAGCTTTTGCGCGTTTTGAGAATGTCTTTCCATGCGAAGCGCAAGTGATTCAAGCCCTTCGTTCAGCATAAATGCGGTCATCGGTTGTTGAGGGCATCCGAAGTCGCGTTGAAGCTGTGTTCTTGCTTTGGTAATGTATGCTGCATCGCCGAAGCTTTCGGTATAAATAACGCCGTGATAAGATTCATCCGGGGTAGTAAGTTCGGGATACTTGCCGGCCGCCTTCCAATTGAATTTACCGCTGTCAACGATTACGCCGCCGACGATCGAAGCGTGACCGTCCATATACTTGGTCGTGGAATGTATAACGATGTCTGCACCAAACTCAAAAGGACGGCAAAGTACAGGGGTCGGAAATGTGTTATCGACGATCAGAGGCACGTTATGTTTGTGTGCGATATTGGCGAATTTTTCGATGTCGAGAACCGAAAGACCGGGATTGGAAAGTGTTTCGCCAAAAACAAGGCGTGTGTTTTCATCAAACAAAGCGTCGATTTCATCATCGGTCATTCCGGGAAGAACGAAACGGACTTCGATGCCCATACGTTTCATCGTTACGGCAAAAAGATTAAGAGTTCCGCCGTAGATTGAGGTAAGTGATATAAAATTCTGTCCCGCCGAGGTAATATTGAATACAGCCATAAAATTTGCTGCCTGCCCCGAGGAAACAAGCATAGCTCCGATGCCGCCTTCCATTGCCGCAATATGGTCTTCAACGTATGCGGCGGTGGGATTGGAAATACGCGAATACATATGCCCGGGAGCTTTCAGATCAAAAAGCTTGCCGAGATGTTCGCTGGAATCATATTTATAAGTCGTACTCTGATAAATCGGGATAACCCTCGGTTCACCATTCTGGGGCTGATAAGTACCCTGCACGCAAACGGTTTCTATTTTCTTTTTATTCATAATATGCCCATCCTTTACTTTTGGTAAAATCATTACCCTATATTATAACAAAATTTGAAATTTTGTCAATATAAATAACGAAAGTATTGGCTTTCTTTTTAATTTTTTAAAAATAATCTTGAAAAATCAAAGAAAATATGTTATAGTGGAGGCATCCTGATCAAGAGGGGTATGTGTTATGAAAACAGCAGTTTTAATTCCTGCTTATAAACCAACTACTGCATTGGTATCACTTGTTTCTGAAATATCAGCGCAGCATTTTACCGTCGTTGTTGTTGATGACGGATCCGGCGAAGAATATCAAGAGATTTTTTCTCGCATATCTGAAATTGCCATTGTTGTCGCGCAATATCCCAATCAAGGCAAGGGTGCTGCATTGAAAAACGGTATCCGTTACGTAAAAGAAAATGTGCCCGACTGCAACGGTATCGTTACCGCAGATGCCGACGGACAACATACAGTATCGGATATCACGAAAATTGCAGAGCATCTTTCTGAAAATGGCGGTTTCGTTATTGGTACGCGCAAGTTTGAAGGTAAAGTTCCCTTGCGTTCGCGTTTTGGCAATTCGATTACCAAACTTGTATTTCGTATTGCTGCCGGAAAAAAGTGTAGCGACACCCAAACAGGGCTTCGCGGTTTTACCCGTGATCTTTTTGAAATTATGCTTGCCATTAAGGGTAACCGTTATGAATACGAAATGAACGTATTGATGTATACCGCGCAAAACGGTATCCGTATTCATGAGATTCCGATCGAAACGGTATATGAAAATAACAATGAGGGCTCACATTTCCGTGCGATCGTTGATTCTTACCGTATTTATAAAATTATTTTTCTGAACTCGTTTTTGATCAAATACGGGCTTTCGGCTGTTTTCTGTTTCCTGCTTGATTTTGGTGTTCTTTCACTTTGCAAAAGCGTTATTTTTAAGACAGATACGGTTTATTTGTTGACACTTGCCATATCTACGACTGTCCTTTCTACACTCATCGCACGACTGATTAGCTCGCCAATCAATTATTTGATCAATCGAATGGTCGTTTTTCGTTCGGATGCGAATAAAGCGGCATCATTCCTTGGTTATATTTTGCTTGCCGCGTCCGTCATTGTTGTAAAGATGTTCTTAATGTGGCTTCTTGTCGACGTTTTACACACATTCTATGCACTCGCTAATATCGCCGTTGAGGTTATTCTCTTTATTTCGAATTTCCTGATTCAAAAGTTGATTATTTTTAAAAGAAAAAAAAGACCGTAACAACAATAAGCCGCGCTTTAAACGCGGCTTATTGTTTTATGAAATAGTGATCATACAATAACTTGGGGCATAGTTATTGCATTCAGTTACATATGTACGAGTGCTGAAGTTGCAGATTTTGGTACAATTTTGGTTGTCAATACTAATTTTAAAAAAGCATTTACTGTCTTTTGAATCTTTACAATTGAATTTCAATAAGTTTATCTTGCGCGACTTGTAATTTAAAGTTAAATATTGTATAATGAGGAAAAGTAAAAATTAAAGGAGCTTTTATGAAAAAATCAAATGTTTGGGCACTTTTGCCAGTATTTGTGTTTGTCGTTTTATACCTGACTATTGGAATCGTTTTTGAATATATTTTAAAGATTTCGATGGGTTTTTATTCCGTGCCGATCATCGTTATCTTTCTTGTTGCCATTTGTGTTGCCATTTTACAAACCCCAAAAATGACACTTGAAGAAAAATTTGCTTTAATGGGCAGAGGTGTTGGAGATAAAAATATCGTAACAATGCTTTTTATTTTCTTACTGGCGGGCATTTTCGTCGGTGTTGTTGGTAGAAATAGTGCTGAAAGTGTTGCATATTTTGTGCTTTCGATTGTACCGCCTGAACTATCTGTTTTAGTTCTGTTTGTTGTTGGTTGTTTTGTTTCGACTGCAATGGGAACTTCGGTTGGAACAATCACTCTTTTAACGCCGATTGCCGTTGCCGTTGCAAATGCTTCCGGTTTTTCGCTTCCCCTCTGCGTTGGTACCGTCGTTGGAGGCTCTATGTTTGGTGATAATCTTTCCTTTGTGTCTGATACAACCATTGCCGCCTGTCAAGGACAAGGCTGTGCGATGAAGGATAAATTTCGTGAAAATTTCGCTATCGTACTTCCTGCTGCTATTGTTACGGCGATCCTGATTCTCGTTTTTTCCTTAAATGCAGAGATTTCCCCGTTTGAGATCAAACCTTATCGATTAATTGAGATCGTTCCCTATATTTTTGTTTTGATTGGCGGTATTGTCGGCATCAACGTTTTTTTGACGTTGATAATTGGTATTCTTTCAGGCTCAGTTATTATGCTTGCGACAGGATCGGTCGACTTTCCGTCTTTGCTCAAAGGAATGGGTACGGGTGCAGCCGGAATGTTTGAAACGGCAATAATTGCCATGCTTGTTGCTGCGCTTTGTGAGTTGATACGCGAGGGCGGCGGTTTTGATGCACTTCTGTTCGGCATTCGCCGCGTATTTCGGGGTAAGCGCTCAGGACAGCTTGGCATTGGACTTCTCGTCGGTATTTTAGATATCGCCACGGCAAACAATACCGTCGCCATTGTGATGGCAAACCCTATCGCTTCGCAGATTGCTGATGAATACGGTATAAACCGCAAGAAAACAGCTTCTATTCTGGATACGTTTTCTTGTATTTTCCAAGGTTTTTTGCCTTACGGAGCGCAATTGCTCGTCGCTGTTTCGACCGTTACTACAATGGGATATTCCCTATCATCTTTTCAAATTATTATAAATTTGTTTTATCCGATGATGCTCCTCATTTCTTCGCTCGTTTTTATTTTTTTGTTACCAGAAAGAAAAGAGAAAACTGTTTAATTTTTTGTAATTTATATTCAAAATCCCTTGACGACTGTCAAGGGATTTTGCAGATTTATGTAGTTTTTATATAATTTGTTAAAAATTGATAAACCCCTTCGGTAAGGTATAACGGTGTGACATTAATATGACAAGTAATAAACTTGGAAATAATTCTCTCCAATGCTTTCATTTCATCCCAATATTATTCTTCAAGTACGGCATCGAATACAGTCATGTTTTCAGTAATAGGCTTATCGAGAGACAACGAAATGAACCATCCGTCCATAGCATTATCGACAATTTCGGCATTTGTTATTTCTTCTATATGAATGCATAGTTCTTCATTGTTGAAATAGAAGCCGCACATTTTATATCTGTAAGAAGAACTATTGGTCTTTTTGTAAGCGAGAAACAGCGTAAATTCTTCAAAATAAGCTCTATCAACGTCTTCAAATCCAATATTAAGAATATTTTCGTACCGGTCCTTAAAAGATAGCCATTCTTCATACGTATCGAATTTATATAGCGGTAAATGCTCAACTGAGCTATTTGCTATTTTGTCAAAATTTAATGAGGTTTCTATTATGTCGTTTCCCGAATAATATCCTGCATTTGAAGAACCACTATCAAATACATCACCATCTCCATCATCCTCCTCTATTTTAGGGTGAGAACAAGATTTTGACGGTAGAACATCGAAACCGTCTTTTACTTCAAAGGTCAGCGTCACATTTTCGCTTGGCATAGTGAAGTAGTACTCCCAATGGGTATATTTATCATCAGTCTTTATTGGTTTTTGTGTTCCAAGACTCTTGCCGTTCATATAAACCGTCATAGAAACGTCCGTAATCATATGGCATTTCACAACGACCTGCTCACCCGCTTTATATCTGCGTTCAAGCCTTTCATAGAGGTATTGATCGTTTTCGACAGTAACCTTGTAACTTTTGCCATTGTCACATCCTATAAGACATAACAAAAGAGTTATTAAGGCTAAAATTAAAGATAGTACTTTTTTCATTGTGTTGACCTCCTTTTATCCATCAACAGCAGGCTCATCCTCGATGGCGGTTAATGGCTCGGAAATGTGAATATAAGATATATCAGAACGCTTTGAAAGTTCTTTTAGAGCTTCCATATTGATGTTTACATACTTAACTTGAATAACGGTTCTATCGGGGTATTTCAACTGCATTATTTCCGAGTAGTTCAATGCTTCAAGTTTCTCTTCCGGCACGTGAGTGTAGAGTGTGATTTCAATAGAATCATAGGTGTATTTCCATTGATCTATCAAAGCGTTCATCAAAGAAACCACTTCAGCATCACTCTTTGCGACGTTTCCTTCATTGTTAGAGAACTTGAATTTTTCGTATGCAAAGCCCTTTACAGAGTTTTCTATCTCGTCGGTGGGAGCTTCGGAGACAGATCCTTCATAGGCACTGCGAGAAGCCAAATAGAATATATAATCGCCTTTGTTTTCCAAGTTCCAATCGAGGAATTGATCTCTTGTTACAAAGAGATACAGACTGCCATTTTTATAATCTCTGTTTATGGTTTTTGCAAGGATTTCGTTATATTCCGTTTCTTCAATCTTCTGTCCGTTCGCCCTTGTCATAATGACGGCAATATATTCGTTAGAATAATTTTGTAAGGCATCATATAGAGAGGTGTCAACAGAAAATCCATTCCACTCCATATAGCCCTCCTCCGAGTCGCTATCAGAGCCAAGATGGCTGCTCCAAATGATTTTATCAATGTCCGTTGGCAAAATGTTATCAACGATTTCGTTGCCATTGTAAAACATTGGGATAATTGCAAAGGCAGTAATAACAATCAAGCATAAGCAAGCTGCAATCGACACCCACTTCATCCAAGCGTTCTTACTTCGGTGAGGCTTTTCTTCTGCCTTGAACTCTGCCGCTTCTTCAATATGACGGGAACTGATATTTCCCATAGCTTCAGATATTATTTCTATATTCATAATGTGACTCCTTTTTCAATTAGGTACTGCCTGAGCTTTTCTCTCGTGCGAGAAAGCCGGACAGTTACAGCGTGATTGTTCATTTTGAACATTGCCGCAATATCTGAAATGGAATCTGAAAACCAATAACGCCTTACGAACATAACGCAATTGGTTTTATCGAGTCCGTCAAGGAAATCATCAAACAATTCGGCAAGCTCATTGGCGTTCACCTCGTCCTGCACGGTTGTAGCAGAGGGCAAACAGTTTTCAAGCTCGTCAAGTGCCACGTCGTAATAACTGTTACGCTTTTGGGCGGTGTTTTGATGATAACGCTTGATAGATATGTTCCGAACGATGCGACAAATATAGGTAAGTAAGGGATTAGGATTTTGAGGCGGTATAGTGTTCCAAGCTCCCAAATAGGTATCGTTGACACATTCCTCGGCATCAGAATCGTTTTTCAGAATATTGACGGCGATTTTATGACAAGTATCTCCATACTTTTTCGATAGCTCAACGATTGCTTGTTCCGAGCGCTCGTAGAACAATTCAATTATCTTACTATCGTCCATATCATCACCTTCCTTTGTGTGCCTCACCTATATACTACGGTTTTGAAAAAGAATGTCACATAAATTTAGACTTTTTTGTATCTTTATTATATCATATTTTTTTCATTATTTCAATACGAATGAATTTTGCAGAAAATAGAAAAAGGCAAACCGCGTTCAAGCGATTCGCCCTTTATCCATAAACATTGAATTAACTGCTTTGACTTCTTTCTTTTTAGTATTTTTGTTGTGTGCCCATATTTTGTGTTTACCACGCTCGACACCTACACCCACGTTACAACCGACATGCAGAGAAATGCATCAGGCATCGTCGGCAACTATATCACAGATA
>CAZMAF010000029.1:0-20105 GCA_964564225.1 uncultured Lachnospiraceae bacterium | reverse complement strand
TCAATTACGTTATCTCTGTCGGGTCTGCCGAGCGTTTCTTTGAAAGGAAGCGCAAGCACCTTTTCGTGCTGACGAAGAAACCACGTATCAGCTTTTCCGCCCGCAAGACGGGTGCAATGAATTCTCGACTGTTGACCCGCGCCAACGCCGATTGCCTGACCGTCAACAGCGAAGCAAACTGAATTGGACTGCGTATACTTCAAGGTAATCAAAGCAATGATAAGATCGCGGACTGCGTTTTCAGGAAGCTCCTTGTTTGCCGTTACAATATTCAAGAGAAGCTCACGATTGATCTCAAAATTATTTCTTCCCTGTTCAAAGGTAATGCCATAAACCATCTTATGTTCGATCGCCGCAGGTACATAATCAGGATCAATCTTAACGATGTTATAGCTACCTTTTCTCTTGCTCTTAAGAATTTCAAGAGCTTCAGGTTCATAACCGGGTGCAATTATACCGTCGGATACTTCTCTTTTAATTAAAAGCGCCGTCGTAACGTCGCAAACATCAGACAATGCTACCCAGTCGCCAAAAGAACACATTCTATCCGTTCCTCTGGCTCTTGCATAGGCGCAAGCAAGCGGTGATTCATCAAGACCTGCAATATCATCAACAAAACACGCCTTTTTAAGCTTTTCGGAAAGTTTAATGCCAACAGCAGCTGATGTAGGGCTAACATGCTTAAACGAAGTGACAGCCGGAAGACCTGTTGCTTCCTTCAATTCTTTAACGAGCTGCCATGCGTTGAACGCATCAAGAAAATTGATATAGCCGGGACGCCCCGAAAGAATTTCTATCGGGAGTTCACTACCGTCTGCCATAAAAATCTTGGCAGGCTTCTGATTGGGATTACAACCGTATTTGAGTTCAAATTCCTTCATTACTGATACCTCACACATTCTTATTTACAATTCTCGTTTCAGCTTCACCGCTTGCAAGATCAATGTATCTGACAAAGAGCGAAACCTTATTGTCTTCATTCAAATTGTTCCAGATAAGCTCTGTTAAAGCATCAATGTCAAGATCCGGAAGTTCAAGAGTCTTCGGCTCACCCTCAAATGAAGGAAGCGGATCACCGTCTCCGTTATACGTGTGAATAAACTTTGCTCGGCCCGCAAGCGGGTTCGAGTAAGCATAAGTAAATCTTTCACAAGAGCTATCATTGCCCTCTGCGCTTTTTAAAATGGACATCGCATAATTCATGTCGCCTTTTTCACGGTGAATAATACCCGATATTCTCGGCGTAAAATTCGGTTTATCATCTTCAAATTCTCTTGTTCTGAGTGCCTGCTCAAAGGTCATCTGCTTGTCCATCAATTCATAGACCGTATCAGTCTGATCGCCGTTGGTAACAATTGTCTTATTGCCAAGCACTCTGACAGGATAATAAATAATGAGATGCGGATCAACCATTTTCGATTCATCAAACGCTTTCGTACGCATTGCATCGCCCTCGGCAACGAATACACGATTACGGCTATTAACACTTCTTCCCATAATAAAATATGCCGTCACCGCCTTCTTTCCGTCGGCGCTTTTTCCGATAATAATGCCTCTGCCGTGATATGCAAGAGAATTCAATTCATTTACAATCGTAGATATCTTCATATCAATTGCCTTTCCTATATACTTTATTATTCTTCACTTCAATACTACCCTCACAAAACATCCGGACAGCTTCGGGAAGAATTTTCCATTCCGCCTCTTCCATAATTCGCTTCTGTAAGGTTTCAGGCGTATCATTATCATAAACTTCAACAGCCTTCTGAAGAATGATTGGTCCCGCATCACACTCAGGTGTCACAATATGAACGGTTGCACCTGAAAGCTTTACACCCTTTTCAAGCGCCGCCTCATGTACACGAAGCCCATAAAATCCCTTTCCGCAAAAAGAAGGGATCAATGCCGGATGCACATTCAAAATACGATTGGGAAACCGATTGTACATCTGTTCGTCAATAATAGTGAGAAAACCCGCCAAAACAACAAGATCAATATTTTCTTTTTCAAGCGTATCAACAAGCGCTTTTGAATACGAAACAATACTGTCATATTCTTTACGCGGAACGACAAGAGAGGCAATTTTATGTTTTTTAGCACGCTCCAACGCATATACGTCGGGCTTAGATGCCAAAACTAAGGTAATTTTACCGTTTCCAAGTTCGCCCCGCTTTTCCGCATCGATCAACGCCTGTAAATTAGTACCACCACCCGATACAAGAACAGCTATTTTCGTCACATTCATACGAGAACTACCTTTTCTTCTCCTTCAACGATTTCACCGATCACATACGCATCTTCACCGTTCCCCTTCAGAATTTCAAGCGTTTTTTCAACATCCTCTTTAGCAACAACAACGCTCATACCAACACCCATATTAAACGTGTTAAACATATCGCGTTCATCAATCTTTCCAACCTCGGCAAGAAGCTTGAAGATCGGAAGAACACGAATATCGTTCTTATTGATCTTAACCCCAAGACCGTCAGGAATCGAGCGAGGCATATTTTCATAGAAACCACCGCCCGTAATATGAGAGACGCCCTTAACCTTGACAGATTCAAACAAAGCCGTCATGGATTTCACATAAATCTTTGTAGGGGTAAGTAATGTTTCACCTAAACTTTTTCCGCCCAAAGCTTCAAGCGGCATCTTAAGATCGCAATTCTCAACGTCAAAAACTTTTCTGACAAGCGAAAAGCCATTAGAATGCACACCCGACGAAGGAAGCGCAATCATAACATCTCCAGCCTTCATCGCAGTCTTGTCAATAACGTTTTCACGGTCAACGATACCAACAGCAAAACCCGCAAGATCGTATTCATCAATCGGATAAAAACCGGGCATTTCGGCAGTTTCGCCGCCGATCAGTTCAGCCCCCGACTGCACGCAACCCTCGGCGACTCCTGCCACAATCGATGCGATTTTTTCGGGATAATTCTTACCGCAAGCAATATAGTCCAAGAAAAACAGCGGCTTTGCGCCACAACAAATTACGTCGTTAACACACATTGCCACACAGTCAATACCGACCGTATCGTGCTTATCCATCAAAAACGCCATTTTCAACTTTGTTCCCACACCGTCAGTGCCCGAAACAAGAATAGGATTCTTGTAACCTGTAAGATCCAGCGCAAACAAACCGCCAAAACCGCCAATATCCGCAGCAGATCCGTTTACCATAGTGCGTGCAATGTGCTGCTTCATAAGTTCCACTGCCTTATACCCTGCAGTAATATCAACACCGGCAGCTGCGTAGCTATCGGATTTAGACTGATGATTCATAGTAAGTTCCTTTCTGTTATCGGCTTATGCCGTATTCTGTTCATTTAAACCTGACAATAATTTGTTTATTCTTTTCCGCTCCAACAATACGTACACAACTTACACGCAGGGATACCGATCGCCTTCACAATACCTTCAAGCGATTGAAATTCAAGCGAAGCGAAATGAAGATTATCACAGATTGCCTTGCGCATGGCGCGTCCGCGCTCGGTTGTACCATCACTGTATTCTTCAAGATGTTTAAAACCTTCTTCCCCTTCAAGATCCATAATCACGCGACGCGCGATCAATTCCATTTCGTCCGTACCACGGGAAAAATTAAGATATTTACAGCTATACATAATCGGAGGACACGCAGAGCGCATATGTACCGACTTTGCTCCATTATCATAAAGGAAATCCACCGTTTCTTTAAGCTGTGTTCCTCTGACAATAGAGTCATCTACAAAAAGAAGATTCTTTCCCTCGATCAGATCGTGTACAGGAACCATCTTCATTTTGGCAACCTTTTTTCTGTCAGTCTGTTTAGCGGATATGAAGCTTCTCGGCCAAGTTGGTGTATACTTAATAAACGGACGTGCAAACTGTACACGACACTTATTGGAATAGCCAATTGCGTGTGGCGTTCCCGAATCCGGTACACCGCTGACATAATCAAGCCCTTCGACGTTACCAAGCTTGGCATCGTTTTCAGCCAGAATTTCGCCATTACGATAACGCATCGTTTCTACGTTAACACCCTCATAAGTAGACGTCGGATAACCGTAATAGGTCCACAAAAATGCGCACATCCGCATCTCATCAGAAGGTGGCGAAAGCTGCATCACACCGTCCTTTGTTATCTCGACAATCTCGTTTGGTCCGATCTCCCGATAATTCTGATATCCAAGCTTTTGATAAGCAAACGATTCAAAGGTAACGGCGTATCCGTCGGCATTCTTGCCAATCAAAATTGGAAGTCTTCCCAAACGGTCCCGCGAAGCGATCAAAGCGCCATCTTCCTTTAAAATCAGAATTGACGCCGAACCGTGAATCACGCTTTGCGCAAAACGCAAGCCTTCGGCAAACGAACTTTTCTGATTAATCAGTGCGGCACAAAGCTCAGTAGAATTGATACGACCACCCGTCATAGCATTAAAATGACCGCCGCTAAAAGATAAATACTGTTCAATCAAACGATCTGCATTGTTGATTATACCAACCATACAGATTGCATACGTTCCAAGATTAGAGCAAATAAGAAGAGGTTGCGGATCGCTGTCGCTGATGCAACCAATTGCAGAAACACCTTGCATCTCTTCAAAAACGTGTTCAAATTTGGTCCGAAAAGGCGAATTTTCGATATTATGAATAACACGTTGAAGACCCAACTTATCATCATAAGCGGCAAGACCACCCGTGCGAGTGCCCAAGTGCGAATGATAGTCGGTTCCAAAAAACACGTCCGCAAGGCAATCCTGTCTTGAAGCTATGCCAAAAAAACCACCCATGTATGATTCTCCGTTTTCCTTGTAAATTTAATCAAGAATCACTTATGCAAAAAACAATTTGGAAAGTGTCATAGGATCGATGTACTCACCGTTCTTATAAACACGCATATTGCCCGATGCGATCTCATCGATCAGCATAACCTTCCCGTCCGCATCGTAACCGAATTCAAACTTAATATCGTAAAGCACAAGTCCTTTTTCTTTCAGATCATCAGAAACGATCCGGGTAATCTGCTGTGTCATTACCTTTATATCATCATACTGCTCAGCCGTCATAACGCCGAGATCAATAAGCCCGTCCTTCGTTACAAGCGGGTCGCCCTTTGCATCATTCTTAAAGGTCGTTTCAACATACGCAGGAAGGTCTGCGCCTTCTTCGATATAATCGCTGTAACGGCGATAAAAGCTCCCAACCGCCTTATGACGGCAGATAACCTCAAGTCCCTTTCCGAAAGGCTTTGCAGGAAGAACCTCCATCGTCGTATCATTCAGATTGGCAGATATGTAGTGCGTTTTAATACCGGCTGCATTAACCTTTTCAAAAAAGTAAATCGACATACGGAGATTTACGTCACCAACACCCTCAATCGTTAAACCGACGGAATTTTCACCGGGATCGAACACGCCGTCCTTACCGGTACAATCATCTTTAAACTTCAAAAGATAATTTCCATTGTCGAGCGCAAATACATCTTTGGTTTTTCCGGTATAAACAAGTTTCATTGTGTTTTCCTCATCTTTCAATCGTTTTATATAAAATTTTATTGTACATTAAGTTCTCTGGCAACCGCCTCGTCCTTGGCAAGAACGGCAAGTCTATCGCTTTCGCGCTTGGCAATCAGTTTTTCAGCAAGAGCATCATCTGAAAGCGCCAGAATTTCCGCTGCCAGAAGCGCTGCATTCGCCGCACCATTAATGGCAACCGTTGCTACAGGAATACCCGTTGGCATCTGTACGGTAGCAAGCAATGCATCCATACCATCAAGAACAGGCCCCTTGCAAGGAATCCCGATAACAGGAAGCGTAGTATTGGCAGCAACCGCACCGGCAAGATGCGCCGCCATACCCGCCGCGGCAATTAAAACGCCAAAACCGTTCGCTCGCGCGTTTTTAGTAAATTCAGCCGCTTCCCAAGGCGTTCTGTGTGCCGAATACACATGAACCTCAAAAGGAATTTGGAAAGCCGTAAGCATGTCCGTTGCTTTTTTTACAATTGGCAGATCACTGTCACTGCCCATAAGAATACCAACTTTTTTCAACATATAGCAAAATCCTTTCAAATTGATCTGATACCGTTTATCACATTGACAAAACACGTCAATAAGCGCTGAAAAAATAAAAAAGGGCGCACAAAACCCTTACGAATTTTGTTGCGCCCAGACGGTCGGCTGATATACCAGATTTTCGCTCCCCTGTGGTAAACTCCACATTATTCCGTCAGTTGCAAAAATCCGCTAAATATTACTTGTATATTTTAACATAAAAAACAATAGTTTGTCAAGACAGTTTTACTATCTTTTCTGACAAAAATTTGACCTTTTCAGAAACATTTTTTGACAGATAAAAATACATCGCCAAGTACCTCGCGCCAACCACGCCCCACTTTTATACAGAACGGAAGCCCCTACCGATGATTTCACTCGTAGTCTGTACAATAACGAATGCCTTGGGATCAATTTCACGGAGCTTCCCTTTCAGTCTTGCCGCCTCCATACGTTTACAAAGCGTGAAAACCATTTTGCGCTCGCTGTGCGAATACTCCCCGATCGCATCGACCGTTGTTGCCGAATGCTTCATTTCGTTAATAATAAAATCTACAATCGGACCGGGATTTTCGGTGATGATCATAAAACTTTTACATGTGTGCATGCTTTCAATAACACCGTCAACCAAAAACGCTTTCGCAAATAAACCAAGCAACGAATAAAGACCGATCTTCACACCGAAAACCAAAAATGCTGATGCAGAAATCAGAAAATCGGTACAAAGAAGCGCTTTTCCCACATCAAGTGACGTATACTTTTTCAAAATCAACGCTACAATATCCGTGCCACCCGACGATGCACCGGCAAAAAACAGTATCGCAGAGCCAATACTGGTAATTAAGATTGCATAAACCAATTCCAAAAACAATTCATCCGTTAAAGGTTTCGTCATCGGCGCAATCCATTCCAACAACCACGTGGAAACCGAAAACAACAAACTGCAATATACCGTCTTAATGCCTGTTTTCTTTCCAAGAATAACAAATCCAACCAACAGCAATAGCACATTAATAACAACAATCCAGCTTCCCGCTGTCAGAAACGGAGCTACCTTGCCAAGCAATGTAGCCACACCGGACACACCACCTGTCGAAAAACCGTTTTGAATTTTAAAAAAATATACGCCTATCGCCATTAAAAGCGACCCAACAGTCATTTCTAGAAAAGTCGATAGCTTCTTAACCATAAGACCCTCACCCTTTAAATGTTTTGTTATCTTATTTTAAAACATTATCACTTTAGCATAATACATGGTGAATGTCAATAACCGACAAATAATTCTTTTGGCTTTTTTCAGAAGTTTTATTTATACTTCTCTCGACCATTGGATACACTACCGTCAGCAACAATCCATCACATTGAATACGGAGGCTCGGTATGAAATACACTTGTAAGGTTTGCGGATACGTTTATGATGAAGAAACGGAAAAACTTCCCTTCGATAAACTCCCCGAAGATTACGAATGTCCGCTTTGCAGTGTCGGAAAAGACCAGTTTGAAAAAGAGAATTAAAAAATGCGCAAACTTGAAAAAAGTCATAAAAAAGACCGCCCTCAATGCCGAGAAAAATATTGGGGGCAACTTTTTTTTACATAAACATAAGTCCCGGCTAACTAATCATTTTACTCAATAACGATCGGCATATTTCTGAGCATATGATCACCTATCGTTTGCTGTATGTAAACAGCGTAAGGTTCAAGATACTCCCCGAGATCGGTAGTATATCCCTGATCGATCAGTTCTCTGATAATCCCTTTTGTGATTTCTTCAATCATTTGCGGAGCTGTTCCGGTAACGCCCTTACATAAAATCGACTCAAGAAGCTTTCCTTCGCGCCTTAAAAGAGGTAACGCTTCCAGCCCTTTAAATGCCCATTTATAATAAGGGGCATAGCGAAAATTCAAAAGATAAATGACCTGCAATACGTTTTCAGCGAACAGCGACAACGCAAGTGCTGCCGCCCCATACTCCTGATGTCGCAAACACCGCATAACATTATATTGCCCCGCCTGCGCCGTCAAAAAAAGTGCTGACGCCAACCTTTTTTTCTGGCATCAAGCGGCATATCCTCTGCAATCTGTCGCCTGATTTCGGAAAACCTACCAAGCGGATCGCAAAACACCTCACCGTTTACCGCTTCTGCAAGATAAAACGAGGGTATCTTAACCCACGCCTCCAGTGTTTGCGGAGCGCCGTCACAACCGGTATAATAACGATAAAACGATGAAATCGTCTGTACGCCCCGCGTTTGTGAACCAAAAGCACTATCCGCCTGTAAACTAACCCCACAATAGCTTTTAGGCAAGCTTCGATACGCGCGGAACAGTTTAAACCCAAACCGTTTCTCATCTTCTTCTGTAAGCCAAATAGAAAAACCGGGCTCAAAATCGTGATCTCTTGAAATTTCATCATCAAAACCATAGCATTCAGACCCATGACCCACAAATCCAACGGCGATACGATCAATCACGTCAGCAAAATCACGTTCGAATATAGGTCGTCCATATTTCTCAAAATATGCTCTGCTGAGTTCAAGTCCCTTCATAAATCTCACGCGCCACCTCAGCAAGTGCGATTGCAGCATCTTCCTTTCCTAAAAGAGCATACACCTCGGATGATTTTGCGCAAACAAAAGCATATTTTCCGTCATGTAGAATATCCGGAGCACAAATGATATCCCACGCCATATCAAGATACGCCTCTGCTTGACGACGGTCACCCCTCCACTCCCAAACAAGCTGAGCAAGATTGCCATAGCTGATTACCTGATCAATGCGAGCCTTGGGACAATGCTCCAAAACATCAAGAGCGTTTAAAAGCAGTTTCATTGCTTCTTCATAGCGACCAATGCCAATCAGCGAAGCCGCTTTGTTATTGTAAAGTGCCGCATATTCATAAGAATAAATCGGTAACGTGCCGTTATAAGTATTCTCCACCATTTGATAGAGTGCAAGCGCCTCTTCTGATTTTCCAAAATGTTTATACGTTGTTGCCATATTCAAAAAAATAGTAGCGCACGACACCGTATTGTTTAAATGCAATATGTCAATCAGAGCCGTAATCCGATCCAAAGCCCAAAATGCCAGCTCTGCATCGTTAAGCCGTCGACAAAGACCAATCATTTCGTTCCAAAGCGACAACTCGGAACGCAGGTCCTCAAGCATCGCACACTCCTTGATCCAATAACGCAAGTGCTTTTCACACAATACAAGATCATTTTTGGCATAATGACGGTCAAGCATATCAATGACTCGCATTAAGGGGATTTTTCCAAGCGGCTCATTTGAGCAATCGAAACAAGGAAGATCATAAGAATTAAAAACAGTACTCATATTTCCTCAACTACATTGTAAAGCCATAAAGCTTTATTTCACGCAATTTCCACAATTTCGCACGAAGACTCGATCACAGAATTTTCCAAAACAATCTCGCCGATCGAATTGGCAACAATTCTGCCTGAAGCGGGATTTTTTACCGACTGTATATCCCCTTTGATCGTAGCATCCACCTCAGAGTACTCAAACGAAAGGTCGCACGCATCTGTGGTACAATCAATCAGCTTCAAATTCTTACAATAACAAAGCGGCTGCGTACCAACGATATGACAACGGATCAACGTCAGATTTTCCGAATACCAACCAAGATATTCCCCTTTCAACTCCGTATCCGAAACCGTTACGTTTTTACTGTGCCAAAAAGCATCTTTTGTATCAAGTTTTGATTTTTCAATCGTCATATTCTCGATATACTGAAAGGAATACTTACCCTTCATACGTAAATTGCATATGATAACGTCGCGACATTCAAATAAAAAATACTCACCCTCCGCATAGCTGTCCACCAATTCAAGTCCGCGTGTACGCCATCCGAACTCCGGCGAAACGATTTCAGAATCTACAACACGAATGTCATCGCACTCACGCAAACACTTAATTCCCTTGATCTCGCATGAAACTATCTCGCCTCGTTTAGCATACCATATCGGCGCTCGTGTCAACTCATCCATCGAAGAACAAACCAATGAAAAATCTTCAGTATGCCACAACGGATAACGCAACGAAAATTTACAATCACGTATCAAAAGATCACGACATTCCTTGAGTGCCGACTCACCGTCAGCAGGACCTGCAAAAATACAATTTTCAACCTCACCGGATATATGATATAACGCACGTTCCTCGTCAAAAGTCCTGCCAACAATTTTAACTTTTTCCATTTCTCGCACTTCCTTGCCGAACAATCTTAACTTTATAAAAAGTATATCACTAAATACCTGCTTTGTCAATCGCAAACAAAAGAATTGAAAACAAGTTTTGATTGCGGAAAAACCAAAAAAGTTTATAAAATCAAATATTTTCGGTTGACTTATTATACTCATTATGATACAATATACTATATTTTGGACCCACTATCTGCTGTCAAAACAAACTGAAAAAGGATCGGATAATTATGAAAAAAGGCTTCGATAACGAAAAATACATCCAACTGCAATCCGAACATATTCGCTCGCGCATCAATACCTTTGGCGGAAAACTCTATCTTGAATTCGGCGGCAAACTTTTCGATGATTATCACGCATCCCGCGTACTTCCCGGTTTTGCACCCGACAGCAAAGTCAAAATGCTTTTACAGCTAAAGGACATGGCAGAAATCGTCATCGTCATTTCTGCCGATGCCATCGAAAAAAATAAGACACGCGGTGATCTCGGCATTACCTACGATGCTGACGTTTTGCGCCTGATTGATGCCTTCCGCAGCATTGATCTTTTTGTTGGCAGCGTCGTAATCACACAATTTAAAAATCAAGCCAACGCCGAAGTTTTTGAAAAGCGTTTAAAAACACTTGGTATTCCAGTGTACCGTCATTATCATATCACAGATTATCCTACCAACATTCCGCTGATTGTCAGTGACGAGGGTTATGGCAAAAACGACTATATCGAAACCTCCCGTAATCTTGTTGTGGTTACAGCACCCGGCCCGGGAAGCGGAAAAATGGCAGTCTGCCTTTCTCAACTTTATCACGATCACAAGCGTAATAAAGCGGCGGGCTATGCTAAATTTGAAACCTTCCCAATCTGGAATCTTCCCCTGAAGCATCCTGTTAATCTCGCTTACGAAGCTGCCACCGCAGACCTGAACGATATAAACATGATCGATCCCTATCACCTTGAAGCCTATGGCAAAACAACTGTTAATTACAACCGCGATATTGAAATCTTCCCCGTTTTAAAAACCATTTTCGATAAAATTTTCGGAACATGTCCCTATAAATCCCCTACCGATATGGGTGTAAATATGGTTGGTGACTGCATTTATGATGATGAAGTCTGCCGAGAAGCCTCCAAGCAGGAAATCGTAAGACGGTATTTCAATTCTCTCGTATCTGTTCGTCAAGGAAAGAGCGAAGCAAGCGAAAGCTATAAGATTGAGCTGATTATGAACTCTCTCGACATTACGACCGATATCCGCAAAACCGTTAAAGCTGCTACGTCGCTTGCCGAAGCCAACGGCTCACCCGCCGTTGCTATCGAGCTGCATTCGGGCGAAGTAATTACCGGCAAAACATCTGCACTGCTCGGCGCTTCTTCCGCTGCACTTTTGAACTGCTTGAAAAAGCTTGCTGAAATCGACGACTCAATTCATCTCATTTCTCCAACTGTAATTGAACCGATCCAGCATCTCAAAGTCGAGCATCTCGGAAACCGCAATCCCCGTTTGCATACTGACGAAGTTCTCATCGCCCTTGCCGTTTGCGCCAATACTGATCCCAACGCCGCAAACGCAATCGAACAACTTAACCGTCTGCGCGGCTGTGATGCACATTCATCCGTCATTCTTTCCCACGTTGACGAAAATCTTTTTCATAAACTCGGCGTAAATATCACTTATGAGCCAAAATATCAAACAAAAAAATTATACCATAAATAAGCAAATAAGCCCGAAGCCGAAAGGATCTAATTATGTCTAAAACTGTTATTCCCCAAGGGTATCGCTCTCTTTTAAATCTGCGACAGACACAAATAGCAATAAAAAAAGTCAAGGATTTTTTCGAGCGTGATATCGCTATTCAATTAAATCTTACCCGTGTCTCCGCGCCAATGTTCGTTAAAAGCACAAGCGGTCTTAACGACAACCTCAACGGCGTTGAACGTCCCGTATCGTTTTGTACGATGGGCGGCAAGGGTGAACAGCTTGAGATCGTCCATTCTCTCGCTAAATGGAAACGTTGTGCACTGAAAGACTATAAGTTTGCCGTAGGCGAAGGACTTTATACCGATATGAATGCTATTCGCCGTGACGAAGAACCCGACAACCTGCACTCGTTTTTCGTAGACCAATGGGATTGGGAAAAGGTCATAACCCACGAAATGCGAACCGAAGAAACGCTGAAACACGCTGTTCAACAAATATACCGCGCGCTTCGTCATACCGAAAAGCATATTGTGGACGACTACGATTTTATCGCACCTCTTCTTCCTGAAAAAATCACTTTCGTCACCACACAGGAGCTTGAAGACCGTTGGCCTGATGCCACTGGCAAGGAACGTGAATATAATATCGTCAAAGAACACGGTGCTGTGTTCATTATGAAAATCGGCGGTGCATTAAAGAGCGGCAAGCCTCACGACGGTCGTGCGCCCGACTATGATGACTGGGAACTGAACGGCGATATTGTGGTATACTATCCCGTTCTCGACTGTCCCTTTGAGATTTCCTCTATGGGCATCCGCGTTGACCGCGAAACACTCATCAAACAATTAAAAATTCGCGGCAGTGAAGACCGTCTCTCGCTGCCCTATCATCAGGCGTTGATCAACGAAGAACTCCCCTACACGATCGGCGGCGGTATCGGTCAATCCCGTATCTGTATGTTCTTTTTGCGCAAGGCGCATATTGGCGAGGTACAATCTTCTTATTGGCCGGATGAGGATGTTGCTCTATGCAAAGAAAATGGTATAATTCTTTTATAAATCAAATAAAAAATGCAGTAAGATTCGAACGAGTCTTACTGCATTTTCTATTCAGCTGATTGTTATAAAAGCTTTGAAATTACCAAAAACAAAACGAATGCAATCGCAATACCGCCCAAAACTGCTGCCAGAATTAACGACTGCTTTTTGGTCATCGGAACGGCAATATTAAACTCCGTCGCAACATTGCCATTATCTTCGATCCAATATCCCAAAAAGACCACTCGATCGCTCAACGATGCATAAATCGGCCATACAGGCAGATCATAATTTCCGGTTTTAACAAAATGGGATCGATTCAACCGATATTCTTTTATTGTCCAGAAATTCAGATCCTGCAAATTTTGTTTGGCAAGCGTTTTACCGCATTTTTCTGCAAGGTGATGTTCCTCGGAAATCCGATTCAATGGAATGTTTTTATAAAAAAGCTTGTGCGCGTATTTACTTAATTTGATGTCCTTTTCACTTCCGATAAAAACATACGTTTCGGTATGAAAATCCAAATTAATCGTTCTCGTTGTTGTTACTTGAATTTGAGTTTTTTCGCCAACTGCCGTACAATTTCCTTCTATATATCCCTTGAAATAGGCAGGCTTTTCACCGAAAGATATCTCTGCTCAGGTGTAAGATTTTCAATTTGCTCGACAAAAATCGGATTAGATTTCCTGGCTTTATCAAGCCAGCCCTGCCGTATATACGCTTTTAAGCGGCTTATTACCGTTTCTTGTACCAAAATTCCCATATCAACCCCAATTATACACTATTTTTAAGATTACCAATATACTTAAAAAGTCTTACAATCGTCCGTATGATCGAAAACGGAGCAGCGATGGGGCCTGCCGCCAAGCTAAGCACGACACCGCAAATAAATCCAAAAACCGCACCGGCAAAAGGATGATTGGAAACAGTAACTCTATTACCGGAAACAGAAGCCGTATATGTATTGGCACCGTCTCTGGCAGAATCTTTCGTAGACTTATTTATCGTCTGAAAAATAAATAGAATGATTGTAACAGCACACAAGAAACCCCATGTCATCCAACCGCTGAAGCCATTGCCCTTTTCCCTAAAATCATTAAAGACCGCCATACCGCAAAAATACATCAGCAAGGAAAATACAAGCCTGATCGGGTTAACGACTCAAGGTAATGTGCTTCAATTTTTCAAATTTTTCCATAAATCCTCCAAAATAAAAAAATTATGAGTATATTCATATCCTTGATATGATATATCGTTGATATTGTATCGCTAAAGAGATATGTTATCCATACTATGCGGAATCACCATCAATGCGCTGGCTAATCTGGCAGGAATATCTCAAAACTATCTTCGGGATATCGAATTAGGAAACAAAAATCCCACCATAGAGTATCTTGAATATATCTGCGATGCGCTCAAAATCTCATTAGTAACGTTTTTTGACATCCGGAACGAAACCGATAAAATTCAATGCTCCATACATTCATTATCGGAAAAACAAAAGAAAGCTCTTTTGGTCTTTTTGGAAGCTATGAAATACTGAAGGATACCGCACATCACCAAATACAACAAAAAAGAGTGTCAAAATGACACTCTTTTACTATTATTCCTTGGTTTCAGCCGATTCATCGGACGGTATAGCTGTTGTTTGCTCCGACTCAGATCCGGTATTACTGTTTTGATCGGTCCCGGTAAAACCCGATTGCTGTGTCGGATAACCCACGTATATCCATCCGTATCGCTGATCAAACACCCATCTTTGAGGATACGCTTGATCGTATGGCGGTACATACGGCGGTTGACCGTAATAGCCTTGCGGTCCACACGGCGGATTCTGCGGAAAATACGGAGCTTGAGCTGAAACCGAACCCCTTTTTGCGCGAATCCTTTTCACTCTGAGCGGCCGATTGGTATGCCTCAATATCCACCATAAAATAAACGGTGCAACTAAATTTGTAACTACCGATAAAACCACAAATATTACGTTGAACAACGATTCAGAGGCAGTATTTGTCTCTACGTACTCTGCCAAAAACGGCATACCGAAACCCAGCGCATTAAACACTGCGTGCGCCAAAAGCGAAGGAAAGATCGATTCTGTACGAACAAACAAAACACCGAAAACAAAGCCAAGTGCGCCTGCATAAATCATCTGTACAGGCGAACCGTGAACCACACCGAAAATAGCCGAGGAAATGACAATTGAAACAATCGGCGAAAGTCGCTTATTCATATTGGTGAGCGCCATATTCCGATAGATCAGCTCCTCGCACACAGGCGCGCCAATCACAAGCGTAAATAATTTCACCGCGCTAAAGGTAATCTCTGTTTCGTCAGGCTCAAGCGCAAATATGCTATTAACACCGATTACAAACGCATTAACCGTAAAATATGCGCAAAACGCAAGAAGCGCGGACATGACAAGCACCATCGGCGAAACCTTTTTCAGCGAAAAATAGGCAGTAGCCAACGGCTTATTATCCTTTTTCTTGTGCCGTATAATCAAAAAAACCGTAACAACGGCAACGACCGATAAAATTTGCGTAATTAACGAAAGGATATCCGAATTTGCATAAAGCATATCGGTCGCCTTTTCCATCACTTGATTTAACGCATCTTCGGTAATCGACGGCATCTGTAAAAAACCGTCCCGCACCAAAACAATCACAACAAAGAAAACAAGCGTTGCAACCGAAACCGCCGACATAAAAACGTAATGACCGACCATATATAAAATCCCAAGCAAAACGGGAGGAAATTGACGTTTAGGCGTAACGGGCGGCTGAGAAACAGGATTGGTAGGAACCGTATACGGAGGCATTCCGTTCATAAACTCACATCCTTCTTTCAAACATTCTATTCAACGAATAAAAATATACGCGGTCGATGCTGTTAATCTGTTCTTGGGTAAAGCGGATCGCCCAATTATTTTTGCTGACACCCGGCGTATTCATACGGGTATCCCGACCGTACCCGAGAATATCCTGAAGCGGGAATATAACAAGATCGGCGGACGATCTCAAAAGACATTTTACAATCGGCAAAACCGCATCCTGCCATTTGTCTTTGACAACACCCACATACTCAAGCATCAGATTCTTTTTCGTCCGATCCAACTCCCACAGATAACCGAGAAGCGTGTTGTTATCGTGCGTTCCCGAATACGCCACACAATTTTTGATATATGCGTGCGGTCGGTGGTACGTATCATCACTGTCAAAACCGAACTGAAATACGCGCATACCGGGCAATCCCGAATCCTTTACAAGATTTTTTACATCGTCGTCAATATCACCAAGGTCCTCGGCAATAATCATACCACCATTTGCCATCTGCTTCAACATTTCCACGAAAGCAAGACCGGGACCTTGCATCCATACACCGTTTTTCGCGTTATCCGCATCAGCATCCACGGCATAAAAAGCTGAAAAAGCGCGAAAATGATCAATACGAACTCCGTCAAAAAGCATCATCGTATGCGCCATTCTCGTTTGCCACCAAGAATAACCGTCACGCTTCATATACAACCAATCGTAAAGAGGATTTCCCCAAAGCTGTCCTTCAGGTGAGAAATAATCCGGTGGGACACCCGCAACCTTTGTTGGTCTTCCCTCGGCATCCAACATAAAATTTTTACGATTAGCAAACACATCAGCCGAATCAAGATCCACGTAGATCG
Source organism: uncultured Lachnospiraceae bacterium (assembly GCA_964564225.1). Lineage (GTDB taxonomy): Bacteria > Bacillota > Clostridia > Oscillospirales > CAG-272 > RGIG1993. The sequence goes on along the minus strand of CAZMAF010000029.1, from coordinate 3,433 downwards.
GCATATCACCTATGATCTTAATACCGTTCTCATTAGCATAACAGCGAAGTGAATCCCACTGTGTAAAGAATAGATACTGAATAAAGCGATGCATAAACACAATATCCGCATCCTGTACAAGAATCGGATCAAATTCCCACCACGGCTTACCGCCATTAACAGCTTTTAACGCCATATAATTACAGTAATCCTCAAGCATCGGACGTTCTTCAATAAACGAATCCACTACGGCACGGTTTCTGACTCGCTTCGATGCTTTCAAAAAAAGTGCGTACCTACCTTCCAATTTGTCAAAATTACAAAGATAAGGATGAGCTTCAACTTGCGACTCTAACTCATCCTCGGTAATCAACCCGTCCCGAAAAAGTGCCGTCAGATCAATACAGTAAGGATTCCCCGCAAAAGCAGATACGCTTTTATAAGGAGACCCATGCGCATCAGGCGGACAAAATGGCAAAACCTGCCAATAACCGAACCCTGATTCCTTTAAAAAATCAACGAAATCACGCGCTTCTTGTCCAAAGCTGCCGCAACCGTATCGATTGGGCAATGAAGTAATATGAAGTAAAATGCCGCTTTCACGATTCATGTAAATCACCAACCTTAGACTTCTTCAGAGCGCAAATTTGCTTTCAATTCATCAATCAACATATTAATCTCATCAAGCGACAAAGCAACATTAACAGCGTTACGAAACGCGGCTGCGCCGCGAATCCCCTTCACATACCACGCCAGATGCTTGCGTGCCTCTTTGACACCCGTTCCCTCACCTTTATCCTCACACAACAATCGAATATGCTCTCTTGCCATGCAAAGCAGTTCATCAGATGAAGGATTATGGTAATCTTTTTTCTCGAGCGCCGCTATAATCTCAGCAAAAATCATCGGATTACCTTCGGCTCCTCTGGCAATCATTAGCCCATCGCAAGCCGTTTCCGCCTTAACCCTTTTAGCAATCTCGGCAGTGGTAATATCGCCATTGGCAATAACGGGAATTTTCAAAACGTCCTTCACGCGCGCAATCGCCTCATAATCAACACCCGGACGGTAAAGCTGCTCACGTGTCCTGCCGTGAACGGTCAAAGCAGCGCATCCCGCTTCCTCAACGGCGAGAGCAACCTCGCAGGCGTTAACACTGTCTTTATCCCATCCAAGACGAATTTTGACCGTCACAGGCAAACTCGTTGCTTTGACGGTCGCTTTTACAATATCATACGCTTTTTCAGGCGACTTCAATAAAGCAGAGCCTTCACCGTTCGTTACGATTTTTTTAACAGGACACCCCATATTAATATCAATCGCAGAGGGGGATACTTCGCTGATACAGCCGCGATAACTTCCCTTTTCAAGCATCTCTGCCGTCTCTGCCATAATATCAGGCTCAGAGCCAAAAATCTGAATTGCCATCGGAAGCTCGCTTGTTCTGATACGCGCAAGCTGCGCTGTTTTCAAATCCCGATAATGCATCGCCTTAGCCGATACCATTTCCGAAACCGTATACTCCGCGCCGCATCGAATACACATGCGGCGAAACGCATAGTCGGTTACGCCTGCCATTGGCGCTAACATAACACCGTGCTTTAACCGCACGCCTCCAATTGAAAAAGCCATACGACCTCAAAAAACAAGAAAATTGACCGAACGTGTAAGCCGGGTTCTGTGCCGCTTTCACGGTTGCTATCATCTATCTTGGCTTTACGTTACCGTAAAGCTCTGTGCCACCAACGAAATTCTGTCGGGCAAACATCGCTTTCGCGCTTTCGCAGGTGTTGCTTCGAATAGGGTTTACATGGCACTCCGCGTTACCGCAGAGTCGGTGAGCTCTTACCTCGCCTTTCCATCCTTACCTGAAAAAATCAGGCGGTTTATTTCTGTTGCACTTTCCCGGAGGTCACCCTCGGCGGACGTTATCCGTTATTCTTGCCCTATGAAGCCCGGACTTTCCTCACGGTAATACCTTTCGGCAACATACCGCGCGATAGCACAGTTCGGTCAAATATATTATATCAAACCAATGTTTTTTTGTCAATAACAATACCCAAAATGCTGTAAATAAAAAAGCAAAAAGTGCAAAAAGTTCCGCAATCGTCGCCTTCTCTTACATACTCAAAGACAGCAAGCGGTATACAAAAAACGAAGACTGCGCTACAACCGCACCGAACGGTTGGTTTGATGCTGACACCAACACCGTTCACCTTGATATTCACGCAGGTAAGGACGGCAAGGGCGTGATCATGTTCACCCTAGCTCACGAGCTGACACACTTCATTGCCAAATGGGCGAAGACGCAGTTCAACGTACTTGCCGACTTCGTGACCAACGCTACAACAAGGAAGGCAAAGACCTCACAAAAACGATCCGCAACCGAATGAAAAACCTTGCCGATCAGAAGGTCAAGTCCTATATGAAGCTGACTACCGAAGAGGCACGGTATGAATACGCGCGTGAGGAGGTCATTGCCGACTCGATGGAGACGATGTTCGCAAGCGGTAACGTGATGCGTGACCTCGCAGATCTTTAGACTCAATCGGAAGGACTCTTCAACAAGATTCGCGGATTCCTCAAGCAGTTTGCCGACAAGATCCGCGCACTATATAAGAAGATCTCACCCGAAACAGCAGAGGGCAAATTTATCGCCGAAAGCAAAAATGCCATCGAGCAACTTGAGAAGCTATTTGCCAATGCTTTAAAGGGCAAATAATCAAAGGCACAAATTGACAATTCTTTCAGAATATAACATAGAAGGATATGTAGTTAGAGATTCCGATTGGTTAAAAAAAGCTGATGCTACATCACATGCAGGGATTGTGTATATTCGAGAAGGAGCAAACGAGAATTATCGAGGAATGCTCGCTGTTCACGAAGTAACACACGTGATGAAGCAAGTTGATTTTAAGCCTTATGTTAACTTTTGAAATCGAACTCCTGATATGGTTGACATATCAAAAAAAACCAAGAAATTCTGGACTATGTAGCAACACATAGCGGCGTAGATTTGTCAGATAACGACATTCTTCAGATTTTCGACGAACTAAACGCTACCGTTTTCGGTCATATTTCTCAAGGCATTTCGGATGACCTCTATGCTATTCTTAGCGAGGCTTTCTATGATTTTGATGCTTATGCTCAAGAATTGACAGACATTCACGAGCAATTTAAAACATATCAAAAACAGAATAACGATGTAACACCATCCGACGGCTCGGTTTTCCAACTCCACAAGACACACGAGTACACCGACCGCAGACTTCTCGCCCGCTACTGAGGAATGGCAGTTTGCATCCGTTCAGTTCTCCAAGAGCAAGTACAGAACCATTCAGTACATCCGCGTATACTGCGACTACGGCTACAACAGCGGCACCGTTTACTTCGACGACGTTCAGCTCGTTCGCAACAGCCTTGAGACCTATCTCTCCGCATCGGATTTCGTTGT
>CAZMAF010000028.1:0-20153 GCA_964564225.1 uncultured Lachnospiraceae bacterium | reverse complement strand
GCATATCGCCGGTCTGTTCAGAAACGGCTGCAAGTGTTTCAAAGGAAAGACCTGCCCAATTTGCAGGATATTTGCCATGGATGTTACCAATACCTGCTGCGAGCATCGTAACGCCGAGATCGGCGATCATCTTGCATTCTGCAGGATCAGCGCATTCCCCGGCGCCAACAACACCGTCTTCTTCGCCGCCGATTGAACCGACTTCAGCTTCAAGAGAAAGACCTTTTTCGTTGCAAACGCGAACAAGCTCAGAGGTTTTGGCGATGTTTTCTTCGATGGGATAGTGAGAGCCATCAAACATAACAGAAGAAAAGCCTGCTTCGATGCACTTGTAGCAGCCTTCGTAAGAGCCGTGGTCGAGATGAAGAGCAACGGGAACGGTGATCTTAAGCTCATCAATCATTGCCTTGACCATATCAGCGACAGTCCTGAAGCCACACATATATTTACCAGCACCTTCAGATACGCCGAGAATAATGGGGGAATTGCATTCCTGAGCGGTGAGAAGCGCCGCTTTCGTCCATTCGAGGTTGTTAATGTTGAACTGACCAACTGCATAGTGGCCTTCTTTTGCCTTGGTAAGCATCTCTTTTGCAGAAACTAACATAATAATACTCCTTTGTTTTATAAAAACTCATAGTTTTCTTTATTATACACCATTTAATTGAAAAAAGGAAGACCTTTCTAAAAAAATTTTGGAAAAACTTTTAAATTTTGTTTATGATTCTTTTGTGAATATACAGTTGTGGTGATTGACAAATTTTGAGTTTTATTGTAAAATAAGAAAGATAGATAATGAGCTATTGGCTGAAAGGATAGATATATGAAATCTTTTTTTTCACATAAAACCGTTTTAATTGGATTGACTTTACTTTTTACACTGTTGACCATACTCGTTATGAGTGCTTGCGATACTTTTGATCCGAGTGAAACCACGGTTACAACTGAGGCGCAGGATCCGGGATTTGTAATTGAAAGTAATGAGCTGGTCCGTGTGGAAACTCATCAAGATGGCAGTGTTCTTCATCTCTACGTTGATGAGGATAAAAATACGATTGATCTTAACGCACTGGCTCAAACGAAGAAATCGTTTACCGTTACAGATTCACAAGGCTTGCTTGTTCAGGATAATAAGATTACTATCAATAATAACGGTGATATTTTTACTGTATTTTACGGTGGGGAAAAGATTACTTACCGTATTATCGTGTATTTTAACGTTTATTGTAACGTTAATTTTGAAACATTCAAAGAGCCGATTCGCGTATTAAAAGGCGCGACGGTATCACCTCCCGATACTGTTCCTCAGAAAACAGGATATACTTTTAAAAGCTGGAATTTTGATTTTCATTCAGTGATTACCGATGATATTAATATTTCAGCAAATTGGACGGCAAAAACATATACGCTCACCTTTGATCCGAAGGGTGGCGCACTGCCGAATCAAACCATGAATGTCACATTCGGGGAATCGGTAAATCTTCCTGTACCTGTTATGGACGGATACGTCTTTATGGGATGGCATGACGGTTTTACTATTATCAATTCGGGTATCTGGACAATCGACAGTGATATTACGCTGTCGGCTATGTGGGATAATCATGATTATAAGATTACATACGATCCGAATGGCGGTGAAGTGGATAAGACATTTCAGGGTGTTTCTTACGGTGAATCTTTTGTACCGCCTACGCCTAAACGCTCGGGCTTTACCTTCGTTGGATGGTTTTGTGACGGTGCGCCCGTGAATACGAGTGCTTTTGCTTATCGTGAGGATAAGACTTTCGTTGCCGAGTGGAAAGAGAATATTTATAATGTCACTTTTGAATCTAACGGCGGTTCGGCAATTGCCGGTGGAGAATACCTGTATACAGAAATGACAGAGCTTGTTCCGATACGCGACGGTTGTACTTTCGGCGGTTGGTTTTTTGATATGGGTCTTACTATGAAGGATGCCGATGTTACTAACGGTAATGCTGTTACGGCTTATGCGTGGTGGATAGAAGAAGATAAACCCTCCTTATACATATATGAGATTACTGATAAAGGCGCGGTTATTCTGGGTTTTCTGTCTGACAACGTAACCGCTGTCATTCCTTCATATATTGGTGGTGTGAAAACTGTTGAAATCGGTTTTGAAGCATTCAAAGGCTGTACTTCTCTTGAAACGGTTATTTTCTCTAATTCAATCAATAAGATTGGTGATTACGCATTTTTCGGCGCAACTTCTCTTAAAAATATTAATCCGTCAAGCGACGAATCGGTTTTCATCGATCTTTCAGGTATTACTGCAATAGGTGCGTATGCGTTCGCCGAATGCGCGTTTTCTGAAATTGTTTTGCCATCTGCGCTCACATCGCTTTCTGAGGGTGTCTTCAATAATTGTAAAAATCTGAAGTCCGTGTCGTTGGGAGCGCTTGAATCGCTCGGCGCATATGTATTTGCCGGGTGTGATGCTCTTGAAACGCTTGCATTTTCGGGTGATTTTACAAAAATTGGAGATTATGCCTTCTCAAATTGTTTTACGCTTTCCAAAATTACGTTGCCGAATACGATTACCGTAATTGGTAAGGGCGCTTTCAGTGGTTGTACGTCGCTCGTCAGTCTGATTTTGCCGTTCTCGGTAACGGTGATTTCAGACGAAGCGTTTAAGGGTTGTTCGGCGCTGACAACTCTTACCAATTATACTTCGCTTGTAAAGCTTACAACGATTGGCGCATACGGTTTTTCGGGATGTGAGGTCTTGAACACTATTGGTGTTCCCGCATCGGTAACATCGATTGGCGCGTATGCTTTTGAAAAATGCTTAAAGCTGGAAAACGTAAATATTCCCGCAGCAATCACGGTTATTGATGACGGTACGTTTAAGGATTGCAGTTACTTAAAAACGATTACATTCGCAGCGCCTATTACATCGATTGGCGATTATGCTTTTGCTTCCTGTCGTCGACTTAACAGTATTACGCTTACCCAATCACTACAATCAATCGGTAACTATGCGTTTGAGAATTGCATTGCAATTTCCACACTGTCCCTCGGAGCAAATATCAAGTTTATTGGTACGTATGCATTTAAAGGTTGTACCAGATTGACAGAAGCAACGTTGGGTGAATATATTACCGTAGTTCCTGAGGGCATTTTTGAAGGTTGTCTTGCGCTTCTTAAGATTAATTGGCATAAAGATATTACTGAGATTTCTTCGCGTGCATTTGCCGGTTGTCAGGCGCTGTCGTTCGATTTCTTCCCCTCCTCGTGTACCGTGATCGGAACGGAGGCGTTTAGTGGCTGTCAAGCTATTCAGACGATTGACATTGGTTACGGTCTGACTTCGATTGGAGCACGCGCTTTTGCTGATTGTATCTCACTCACGAAGATTAGTTTTTCGGGTACTTCTGAGCGTTGGAAGGGTGCTTGCGCAAAGGATGCATTTGAAGGCTGTGTCGACTTAAAAACGATTGAAACAGTCATCTGGACGTATGATGACCTTCGCGCTTCTCTTGTACACAATTCAGCAACAAAGGCGTATTGGGGATTTGAAAATACACTTGCGTTTAATAGTAGCCGTCCCGCTGCTGTTATTGAGTTTCAAAAGAACGACGTATTTTATAAAAATCTCGTTTCGGTTATTGATGGCAAAGCAACAGTCAGTGAAGGATACACGTGGAAATTGACAGTGAAGGGTGAAATATTAAAGGCAGGAATCGTATCGTCCTTTTCAACGGTGATTACTGTGTCAATGTTTGAGGTGTATGATTTCGGAACGTACGGATTTATCATTCTTGATCTCGGCGAAAGTATTGCCGCGCAGACCGATATTTCGTCACTTGATTTAGGTCTTGAGATTTATTCAAGCAGTGACAGCGATAAGCTTTTGTATACGGCTTCGCTCGGAAAGATTGAAATTCAAACTACCTTGTCTGAAATAGTACCTGATTCCGACAGGGTTGATCACGGTGTTGCCGATATTACGACGATAACGCCTCATGCGGAAAGCTTGTTTGACGGCAATGCTTTTACTAAGTATTTCTCGAAATCGCGTGAGCCGATTATCGTTCAGGCGGATAATCCTTTTGTTTTATCGTCCTATTCATTCATTACGACGGCAACGCAAAGCTCGTATCCCTACACTCTGCCGGTCGGATGGATCGTATACGGCGGTATCGTTCTGAAAGATGGCGATGTGGAATGGGTTGAGGTTTCTCGTGTTGAAAACGGTCAAATGACGATGAGCAATCTTACCGAGTTTCATTATACAGTGACGCAGGATCGCGCCTATTCGCAATATAAGATCGAGTTTGAATCTATTAATTGTATCATGCTTTCTGAAATTGTTTTCTACAAAAAGTAATTGAAAAAGCCCATGATTCAACCGAATCATGGGCTTTTTACTGTCAATAATTATTTTTGGGGAATTTTTGTTTCAGTTGTTGGTCTGGCATTGATAAAATGCCGGTGCGGTATTATTTTTATATTACGATTCTATTACATATAATCAAACAGCTCGCCTCACATTCCGATTATGATGTGAGGCGGTATTATTTGTTCTGTTATGCTTTCATTATTTTGTCATGATTTTTTCTCTTTTTCTGTTGATTCATCCAGATTTTCATAACGAGTTTGTGGGGAAGAAGCTTGGTAGCAAGGACCTGGAGGCGAATGGAGAAGCCTATAACCGATACGTCCTTGCCACGATTCATATCTCGGATTGCGCGCTCAACGACCTCCTCTGACTCAAAAACACGGTTAAAATAGGTAATGGTATCGTCCGTTATTGCGCGTTGAAAGAACTCGGTGTTCACCCAGCCGGGGCAGACGGCGAGCACGCGGATCGCTCGATCCTTCAGCTCCGCGCCGAGCGCACGAGAAAAGGAAAGAACGAAGCTCTTGGTAGCGGCGTATACGGTAATATAGGGAACGGGTTGGAATGATGATAGGGAATCGATGTTGTAAATCTTTGCACCTTTCTTCATAAAGGATAGGGAAGCTTGTGTCAAAAGCACGAGGCTTTTTGAGTTTAAGTCGATCATATTGGCGTGCTCGTCGAGCGGAATATCGGTAAATTTCCCGAATTTCCCGAATCCCGAGCCGTTGACGAGTACGGTGAGCTCGGGAGCGGCTTTTTCGAGGAGCATTTCATAAAGTTTGATGCTTTCAATCAGGGAAAGATCGAGCGAGATAGGACGGAACGTGATTGCGGGATATTTCGTTGATAGTTCATCCTTCAATTCGTTGAGTCTGTCAAGACGACGGGCGATGAGCCACATTTCGTCAATCGGTTCTTCTTTGGCAATTCTTTTAGCAAATTCGCGCCCTATGCCCGAGGATGCGCCTGTAATTACGGCAAGTTTCATGATTTATCCTTTGTTTTTTGTTATTTATGCGGCAAGTCCGAGAAAATGGTAAGGCTTTGGCAAAGCATTTTCGGCAGTGAGCGATAATTTTTGCGTTGTGATCTCAGCGGGAAGCTTTGAAAGCATTTCATAAACGTTTTCGTCGAAGGGCGTATAAAGTCCGTTATCGTCGAGAACATTTTTATACGAGCGATAGCCGGTTTCATCAAGTACGTTAAGATAGATGTCAATTGCTTGATCGGCATCCTCTAGAGAAATCTGATAGATCTCAAGCGCAGGAATTGCCGACACGGCGTAGCTGAGGTAATAAAAGGGTGCTACGAAGTTGTGCGTGATCGCCGCCCAGAGCGATGCATACGGAATACCCTGATAGAAGGAATCGTAGTGATAGGCGGTGGCGATCGTATCGAACGCTTCGTTGAAATCCTCGTAATTATTGAGTGAGCTTATATTTTCGTGAACGTAGTTCTGAAATTCATCCATGACACAGCCTTCAATGACTGTCTGATACATTTGAGCAATTTTATAGAGCGAAAGGTTGATACGTTCATCGTCAGTCAGGTTGTAATATTTCAGGAACAGAAGCTCGTTTGTTTGTGAGTGAATTTCGGATACGTCGATTATTCCATCGGTTTCAAACGCATTTTTGTAAAAGGCAAAAAAATGTCCGAATTCGTGCACAAAGGAAGAAATATCGTCGATCGTGCCTTGTGTGTAAAGGTAAATATAAGGCATTTCATAAGAGGGAAGATAGGTGGTAAAGCCCGCTTGCTGCATACCGCTTTCGTTACCAATAGAGGATAAATTATAGCGCTGCATAAACTGATACGCTTCCTTCATTTCAGATGAAACCGTGCTAAAATAGGTATTGAAAATTGTGTTATAATCGCTGATTTTATAGGATTTCTGATAGATGGAAGCAAGAACATTTTGATTGAGTGCTGCGATGACTTGATTATAAAGCGTGGGTACGTTCTTTTTTACAAGATAATAAAGTAATTCAATTTCTTCTGTTGTATAATCGCGTGAATAGTCAAAGCGATTGGCGTATTCGCGGTAGCTTGCAAAGCCTGCTTTTTCGGCAATGCGGTTATTGGCATTGATGATTTTGATATAGATGGGTGTTGCCTGTTCCGAAAGCTTTGTATAATACTGAATGACAAGAGTTTGTCTGGTTGCGGTATCAATTTCGCCCGCATCAAACAGCTCGATGACTTCATCAATCGTATACTTTTTGTTATTATAGGTTAATTCTATATTAGACTGAAGATCAAGATATTGGTTTTGAAGCTTTGAAATTTCAGCTTGAATTTCTATATATTCATCATCATATAGTTGTTTTTGAATGGCAAGGTTCTCAAAATCCTGTTCGGTCCAGCCCACCAAGAGCGTATCTGCCTGATCGTATTCGACAATAGCGGCGTATACCGCTGTCAGCTTCACTTGAAGCTTCGCAAATTCTTCGGCACAGTATTCAGTTTCAACTTTTGCACTTTCGTCGTTTACGTTGTTGTAGTATAAAATTTGTGCGATTGCGTATTGTGATTGCGCTTCATTGAATAAGGTATACGCATCGGAAAGTGAAAGCTGAAGCGAAAGCCCCGTTTTACCTGCTTTAATGTCAATTAAAAAGTCGTCGAAGCTTGTATGAATTTGATTGAAATTGGGGCGCGTATATTCAAGGGTATCAAAATCTACGGGGCCCGATTGTGTCATTCCACTTACAACGTAGTTTGCTATAATATTGATAATACCGCATGACGTCACCATAGATACCGTCAGAATCAGTGCAATAACGGTTAACAGTATGCGAGATAGGTGTTTCATATAAAACCTCCTGTGTTCTGTGTTATTTTTTATTTTAACATATTTTGTGAATGCTGTCAATTGATTTTGACATTCTTTTTTTATAAGCGAATTTCACAATATATATTGACACAATTGATATGTTATGGTACAATATATACAAAGACGAGAGTCTTTATCATATTCCGAAAGGTGGTAAGATGAATGAAGATAACAATTATCGGCAGAAAATGCGAGGTTCCGACAGGTTTTCGCGAAACGGTGGAGAAAAAACTCGTTAAGTACGATAAATTCTTCAAGGATGACGCAGAAGCGACGATCGTTATTTCCCAAAAGGGTAATCACGACAATCTTGAATTGACAATCACGAGTGTGGGAATCTTTTTCCGCAGTGAACAATCCGATGAAACTTACCAGAATGCACTTGACAAGGCGTTAAATGCTATTATGCGTCAGATTCGCAAAAATAAAACGCGTCTTGCCAAAAAGCTTCGTGAAGGCGCATTTGTCAAAGGAAAGGTCGATGAAGAATTTGTCGTTGATCCGTATGAAGAAGAAGAAACGGAATTTGCCCTTCGCACCAAATCTTTTAAGTTCGAACCGATGGCTCGCGAAGAAGCTATCATGCAGATGAATCTTCTTGAGCATAATTTCTACGTTTTCCTTAATGATGAAACCGGCGAGGTCAACGTTGTTTATAAAAAGAAAGATGGCTCGTACGGCTGTATCGTTCCCGATTAATCAAACAACAAAAAAACGACTCTTATGAGTCGTTTTTTTGTTGTATATGAAAAAATGCAATTATTACGAATATAATAGGGAACGGCAACGGTAATAACAAACGCTTTTTTGGAAAAATCAGCACGTAACGTAGGAATATAGGGTGTTGGATTATAATCTGTCTTACTTGAAATTTTACCTCCGCCCGTAATATTACCAAACATTTCGCCCCAGCCGCCCTCATAATTGAGATATTCCTGAAAATCGTTGTAGTGATTATAGGTGTAAAATACAAATTTTTCGTTCGGATCAATGATTTTATTCCGGTTGAGATCGGAATATGTATACACGATCCTCGATGCACCGCGTGTGATTTTAGTACCGTTATTGTAAATGGCAGATTTATATTTTGGATCACAGTCATTGCCTGTTGTACCTATGTCAATCTCATAATAACAGAACGTACCGCCGCAACCTGAAATGTTGGGTAATTCCGGCTCATAAGGATATTGCACGGTGTCGCCTGTAAACTCTGAATGATTCAGCCGCAGGTATTCGCCCCAGATACTCGAAGCCGGTGAGGCACTTTTCTTTGCTAAATAATTAGCCGGAATTTCACCAAATGCATAAACGTAAGCCGCAACCTCTTCAAGTGAAACGTAACCTCCGCCTTTGTAGATCGTATTGACGATTTCACCGTAAGAATTCACAATATAGTACGTGTTTTTATCCTCTGAATACAGTGCCGAGGTATTACGGTAATACCGTCTCTCGCATTTCGGTTGATAGTCGGCAAGGGTGGGTTTTTGATCCTGTAGCTCAATTGAACCGGACATGAATCCGTGCGCAGAACGATAGAGCGCGTCTTTATATGAGGTTGCTTTGGTGTAATTTTGGTAAAATTCATCTTTTGTCATTCCGACGTAGGGATCTGACGTGGGTTCGGGAATTATTACCTCTGTCGGTAACGTGGTAATTTCGGACACAATATTTGAAGTATTGGGTGCTGACGTTGAATTGATTTCAGCAACTTCTGTTGTATATGGCAATGCTTCCGTTATGTAAACTTCTGAATCCCGAACCGATACACAGGAAGTAAATATACAAAGCATCATAGCGATAAGAAGCAATAATCGAGAATAAAATTTCATAAAATTTCTTCTTTCTTTTGCGTTTTTCTATAGTATAACATATTTTTTATTAAAAATCTATATCCGTTTTAAAATTTACCGTTCTACAAACGGGTTCTTGTGATTATATTGTCTATAAGCTTATAAGGAGCAAATCATGTGGGCGGATCTTTTTTCGTTATTACCCTTTGAAATAGTCAATCATTTGAAATTGGTTTCGGACACTATCATAGAGATTCGCATACGTCGAGGCTCTTGTTTGTGTGTTACTGTAATCAAAGAAGGGTTCGGACAAATGCATCATGAAAACCGTGAACTTGGCGTTTTCGTTTCCGATGAAATGATGACAAGTATTATAAAAGCACTTACTGCACAGTCGTTATACAGTCACGAAAACACGCTTAAGGAAGGCTATATTACGGTACAAGGTTGTTATCGTGTCGGCGTTGTTGGAAAAGTTGTATGTGACAAAGATCAAATCGTAGGATTACAATCAATCAGCGCTCTTAATATTCGTTTGTGGCAACAAATTGATGGCATTGGCGAGGAGGTCTATCAATATTTAAAAGGCGAGAATTTTAAAAAATCCGTGTTGATTTTTTCACCACCCAATATGGGTAAAACAACGATTTTACGCGACATTGTCATGTCACTTACACAAAAGTATCCTCATAAAAAAGTATCGCTTATTGATTCGCGTAGCGAGATCGCAATACCAAGTATGTATCATCTTGCCCATCTTGATATCTTAACAAATTATCCCAAAGCTAAAGGAATTGAAATTTCGACACGGGTATTATCACCCGATTATATTGTTTGTGACGAAATCGGACTTCTTGAAGAAGTTACATGGATTGAAAAAGTGTATAATTGCGGTGTGCCATATATTATGTCAGCTCACGGTTCAAGTTGCGAAGAATTACTTAGTCATACAGCTTTTTTCCAATTACACACAAAAGCTGCATTCGATACTTATATTTGTATCAATCGGCTTTTGCCTAACGGAAGGGCTGATTTTTCCTTTATTCCGCGAGGTGTCGTGAAGCTATGATCATTCGTTTTCTTTCGCTGTTACTGATTTCATCGGCATCAATTATTTGGGGTATGCAAAAAGGCGATACATTGCTATCTGAAATTTGTAATCAAGAAGGAATGCTGACATTCATTACGGCAATCAAACGCGGCATTATCTGTTATCGAACGCCTGTATACGATATTCTTCAAGACATACCGGACGGCATTTTTAATAACGTTGATATTTTACGGTATATGAGGGCTAACGGCATTGAAGCAGGGTATTCAGCGTATAAAACTTATTTCGGATATGATGCCTTTACGGACCGCCGTGTTACGGATTTTTTTAATCGTTTGGGGAGTCTTACCGTTACAGAGCAAATTCTTATGTGTGAAGAACTTTCAGATCTATTAACGAGTGCATTTGAGAAAAAAAGAAATAATTATCCGCGTCAACGCAAGTTATATTTAACACTCGGAGTAACCTTTGGACTTGGCATTGTTATTCTGTTTATATAACGGCATGGGGAGGTAGACCTTTGACAGAGTTAATTTTGAAAATATTGGGAATGGGTCTTCTGATCAGTGTCGCGCATCAATTGTTGATGAAAAGCGGAAGAGATGAGCAGGCAATGCTATTGACTCTTGCGGGCATCGTTGCAGTATTAACGATTGTAGTGGGTGAAATTGCCGATCTGTTTGAGAAAATTGAAGCGTTATTTGGCTTATGAAAGACTTTATTCAATGTTTAATTTTAACTATAATTGCTATTGGCTTACTTCGGGTTATTCGTAACTATTATCCCGCAATCGGAGTACCGTCATCACTTGCCATTGTCGTCGCGTTAACGGGAATAGCACTTTCAGTTTTTCTTCCTGTAATTGAATACGTAAATTTTCTTGCTGAGCAGTATTCTATCAAATATTTATCGGTTCTATGGAAATCGCTTGCAATTTCGATTTTGAGTTCAACAGCAGCCGATATCTGCAGATCATCTGATGAAGGCGCTATTGCAGAAAAAGTTGAGCTACTTGGGAAATGCGAGTTATTAGTTTTGTCGCTTCCGTTGATTCGTGAATTAACAGAGCTTATCATTGAAATATCAGAAAATACTTTATGAAAAAAGTTTTTATCATTTTTTTCTTTATTTGTATACTATTCAGTTATAGTTTTACGGTACACGCAGAAAGCACTACATCATTGACAGAAGATACTTACCTCGATGCAGTTTTGGATGCTATTCCCGAGGAGGTGCGTCCTTATGTTGAGGATAAATACACATCGGAAAATTTATCGCTCCGACCGTTAATAACAATTAGTGAGCAATTATTAAAAAAAGGTATCGAAAGATTTATTACGTTACTTTCCAAACTTGCAGGACTGATCATATTTGCTGCGATCTTAAGAAAAGTCAACGATGCTTTTTCAAAAGGTAAGTCTATTTGTGAGTTGCTCTCATTTTTGATGATTTTATTATTTTTGATAACTGAATTATTAACGCTTACCCAAGATACGAAAGAATACTGTATAAAAATAAAATCGTTTATGTCGGTTGTCTGTGCAAGCATTGGAAGTGTCATGGCAATTGGCGGAAATGCAATTTCAGCTTCATCTATGACAGTAACCGTAACAACGATATCACTGTTACTCGAAAATGTATGTATTTCAATACTGTTGCCTGTGATTAAGCTGTGTCTGGTTTCAATGATATCATCCTTTGCTGATAAAAACGGATTAAAAGCATTGGGTAAACTGTCACGAAATTTTTTTCAGTGGTTAATCGGTTTAGTTTCATTCGTTTCAGTCACGGTATTTACCTATCAGAGCATTATATCGCAAGCAGAAGACAGTGTATCGGCGAGTGCGTTGCGTTATGCAATCAACGGTTCTATTCCGGTTGTGGGTGGGGCAGTTGGAGATTCATTGCGAACGATCACATCATCGGTGAATATGATACGGTCGTCTATCGGAACGCTTGGTGTGATCACGCTGTTTGTATATTCTTTGATACCGGTATTTTCTTTACTTTCGTTAAAATTTTCCGTTTCAATTATAGAAGAACTATCGGATGCATTATCTTTGGATCGAGAAAAAGCACTATTATGCGAAGCAAGAAAGCTTTTGAATATGCTGATTGCAGTTATAGCTATTGTGACTCTTTTATATATTTTTACGCTGTCTGTATTTATGATCATTCCGCTTGCTAATTCATAATGAAAAATTATTTTGTATCAATTTTTATTTCAGCTATTATAATTTTGGTTATACAAATTTTATCAGATACACAGAACGCAACCAAACCGTATATCGTTTTTATCACCGGGCTTGTCACTATCCTGATCTTATTTAATCCTTTTGTATCAATCGTACAGCAATTAGCAAATGGATTCTCTATACTGGTTCCTGATGCTCCGCAGTATTCTGTAAATGACGGGAATGATGCATTACTTGAAGAGGCAGAAAATACGTTGTCACGCAAAATCCAATCCATGGTACAGGAACAATTTGCAGTAAAGATCGTTCGTACCGAAGTAACGTTAAAATACGATACAATAAGCAATCTTTTTTATATTGAACGAATTTTAGTAATAGTTGAAGACGAATTAATGATTCAAGAAATTGAAACCTATTTAAGTAATCAGTTTTCTGCGGAAATTACAGTAGAAAGGAGTTAAAAGTAACATTGAGAAAGATCGGAAATATTTCTAAAAAGTATTTCATTGTGATAATTGCAATTTTGGCAGTTGGTCTTCTTGTATTTTCGGAGTTTTCAGAAAACGAAACGCAGATTTCTACGCAAGAAAACGAAGAAAACAGAATAGAACAAAAACTCAGTGATATGATTGAAAATCTGGATGGAATATCGCGTGCTGACGTTATCGTTACAATCGAGTCTTATGAAGACGGGAAGGGATCGCCGTACGTACGTGGAGTTGCAATCATTTGTCACGGCAAACAAAAAGATGATGTGAAATTTAAAATCATTATGATGGTTTCAACAGCGCTTGGCGTTTCTTCGGATAAAATCTTCGTATCTTTTTCATAAACTGACATATTGAATCCGATCCGAGAATACAATGGAAGCAAAGATAACACAAAGGAGGCTTTACCTTATGGTAAAAATCATTAAATCGGAGGCTACTTCGGGCACAGTAGAAAAACACAAAGGGGGATTTGAAAAAATGAGCGAAACATTCAAAAATAAAGCTAAGAGAAACGGCATTATCGTAGGAGCGATTGCTTTGGTTGCGGTTGCGATCTTCTTGAATGTTATGTTATTTTCGTCGGACACACCGATTTACGAGCCCAACGATCCGACCCTCAGCACAACTGCGGGTGAAAACGTAGATGTTTCCAATCCTGAAGAAGAGAGTTATTTTGCAATGGCGGAGCAAAACAGAACAAATGCATATGATACGGCATATAATACCTTGCTTGCAGTTACAACCAGTGCGAACGCAACGGAAGAAGCGAAAGATGCCGCATTTCATGAAATCACCGTTCTTGCCTCAAATAAACAAGCAGAAGCTAATATTGAAGCACTGATTAAGGCGAAGGGATTCGAGGAATGTGTTGCTGTTATTTCGGGCAGTCACATTGACATTGTTGTAAAGAGTGATGGACTTGAGCCGAATCAGCGAGCACAAATTCAAGAGATCGTTTTAAAACAAACGGAGATTGCGCCGTCTGACATAACGATTATTGAAAAAACAAAATAAAAAATCGCCTTTATGGCGATTTTTTTATATCTTGACAAAATTTGAGGATTCCTTTATAATGTAAGTATCAATATATAAGAGTTTACTGGGAGTTTACAATGAAGAATAAAAGTTCGAATATTCACGAAGAACACAGAATCAGAATGAGACAAAAGTATCTGAATGCACCGGATGCTATGCCTGATCATGAAATACTGGAATTACTTTTGTTTAACGTTATTCCAAGAAAAAACACCAATCCGATTGCGCACGCCTTACTTAACACCTTTGGTTCACTTGAAGGCATATTTGATGCCGATCCCAAAAAGTTAGTACAAGTTGAAGGTGTTGGAGAAAAGACGGCTTTTTTCTTAAAAGAGATCAGATATCTCTGGAAACGCATTGAAACAAGTGCGGCTTCTCGTGAAACAATGGATTCTTATGAAAAGATTGCCCGGTACTTTATAGCTACCTTTTGTAACGAAATAAATGAATCGGTATACGTCATGCTTTTAGACGCACGGGCACATTTAATTGCATGCAAAAAAATATTTGAAGGAACGGTCATTTCTTCGAGTATTGATTCGCGTAAGATTGCTGAATTTGCGTTATTGCAAGGCGCGGCGCGAGTGGTTATTGCACACAATCACTTATCCGGTTGTGCAGACCCTTCCGATGAAGATATTTCAACTACTCGCTATCTCAGAAGAGTGTTACGCGGCGTGGATATTGAACTTGAAGAACATTTCGTAATTGCCGGCAGTTCATATTGTCCCATAATTCAATATATAGACAATCAACTCGCCCATTGAATCATCTTGTCAAATAATCTATATTTTCTAAACATAGTTTAAGGAGTTTTATGAAAACATAAAACTCCTTTATTAATTTTCCATCAGTTAAAATGGTTTTTTTACGATTTTTCATGACTTATTATTGAAATAAAATATAATATGTGTTATAATAAAAAATAATGTTTGGGCGGAGGTGTTGTCATGAATAACAAAATCGATTTGGTTTCATTGTCTTATGATGAGCTTGTAACGTTCATCACTTGTGAAATCGGCGCTCCAAAATTTAGAGCAAAGCAACTCGCCGATTGGATCGCTAAGGGGGCGACTTTTGATGAGATGCACAACATTCCTAAAAATTTGAAATCGAATCTTTTAAATATAGCCTGTCTTTCATATCCAATTATCGCCGAAAAATATGTATCCGGTATTGACGGTACAGTTAAATTGCTCTATCGTATGTATGATGGACAATTAGTGGAAAGTGTGGTTATGAAATACGAACACGGTTATTCAATCTGCCTTTCTACGCAAGCCGGTTGCCGTATGGGATGTAAATTTTGCGCATCTACGATTGGCGGCAGAGTGAGAAATCTTACTGCGGGTGAAATACTCGGCGAAATTCTGATAGCACAAAAGAACCTTGGTGTCCGTATATCCAATGTGGTTTTGATGGGTATTGGCGAGCCACTTGACAATTACGATAACGTAATTAAGTTTTTAAAGCTTGTTAATCAAGAGCAAGGTTTGAATATTGGCTATCGCCATATTTCATTATCCACTTGCGGATTGGTTGACCGCATTTATGATTTGGCAAAAGAGGATATGCCGCTAACGCTGTCTATTTCATTACACGCTTCGGATGATGAAACGAGATCGTCAATTATGCCTATTAATGTAATGTACAATCTTGACAAGCTATTAATTGCTTGTCGTGATTATTTTGATCAAACCGCACGGCGTATATCTTTTGAATATACGCTTATAACAGGGAAAAACGATACTGTTGAGCATGCACGAAGACTGGCAGCCCTTTTAAAGCAATATTTAAAAAACAGACCATTTCATGTCAATCTGATTCCTGTAAACGAGGTTGCGGAGAGCGGTTTTAAACGCGGATCAAAAAACTCTGTTTTAAATTTTTGCAAGGAATTAAACGCACTGAACGTCAATGCAACAATCCGCAGAACCTTGGGCTCGGATATTAAAGCGTCTTGCGGACAGTTGCGACATAATGCAGAAAAATCCGTATAAGAAAGGCTATATTATGTAGCAAGGTTGCTTAGAATGAAGTACGCAGGTTTTACAGATATTGGTAAATATCGAACTGAAAATCAAGATAGTTTTGATATCGTTGCATTTAATGAAAATGCCGTTCTTGCCATTGTCTGCGACGGTATGGGTGGCGCTGCAGGCGGAAAAATTGCTTCCTCGTTAGCGCTTTCGAGTTTCATTAATTATCTTGATTTACAAATAAATGAGAAAAATGTTTCTTTGGCGGATAAAAACCCTGTCAATTTGGATATACTTGAAGAAATGATGAAGGAAGCTGTCAAAGAGGCGAACCATACCGTTTTTGAATACGCCAAGGATTCTGTTGAACTGCTCGGCATGGGAACTACACTTGTTGCGTGTCTTGTCATAGATAATGAATGTTTGGTTTGTAATGTCGGTGATTCACGTCTATATCATTTGTCCAAAACGTCCATGCGACAAATTACACGCGATCATTCATACGTTCAAATGTTGATCGACACCGGTATGCTTCAATCTGAAATGGCAGCCGCTCACCCCGACCGCAACGTAATCATGCGCGCTGTTGGCACACGTGCGGGTGTAACTGCGGAAACATTCCGCGTTACGCTTCAACCCAACGAAACTATCCTTTTATGTTCCGACGGTTTGTCAAATTATGTATCAAATGAATCAATGTATACAATTATATGGGGTTCAGAAGATATATTTAATCTTGATGAAAAGAAAAAAGTTCAAACATTGATTCAAGCCGCAAACGAAGGCGGCGGACGGGATAATATTACTGCTGTATTACTTACCTATTAGAAAGGCGCCGCATTTGGCATTTATCGATTATGAATACACAACTATTTGACAATCGATACCGTATTACAGAGTTTTTAGGCGGAGGCACTTCCGCAAACGTTTACCGTGCAATTGATACTGTCGATAACAAAGAAGTCGCTCTGAAGGTTTTTGATGAGGCGTACCTTGCCAATGAAGATGCTTTACGGTTATTTGAACGAGAGGTGCGTGTTGTAGCAAGGCTTGAAGTTCATCCCAATCTTTTGAATTATTACGGCGGTTCATTAAAGGAGGGCTGTCGTTATCTTGTTATGGATATTGCTCATGGCGAAACATTGATGCATTATCTGAACCGATCCGGTGGGAAGTTGCCCCTTGACCTTGCTTTAAGTATTTTTTCTCAACTTCTTTCTGTGCTTTCATATATTCACAAACGCGGTATTATTCACCGTGACATTAAACCGCACAACATCCGTATTGCTACTGACGGGAAAATTAAGCTATACGATTTTGGAATTGCGGTTATTATGGAAACAGATCACCAGATTACCGGAAAAGCTGTCGGAACAGTAAACTATATCAGTCCCGAACAAGCTAAAGGTGTTAAAGTGTATCCCTGCAGCGACCTATATTCAGCGTGTATCGTACTTTATGAAATGCTCACGGGTCACTTACCGTTTACGTCCGATAAGCCGGTTGCTGAAGACCGTATGAACGAAATTATACGAAAACATTTCAAAGAAGCTCCTATCCGTCCCACGCATTATAATCCGAATATTCCCGATGCCATCGAGCAGATTATTTTAAAAGCGATGAGCAAAAATTTATCAGCGCGCTTTCAGAGTTCTGATGAAATTCTCCGATATCTGGCGCTGTATTATCAAAATCCGGCTATTAGTTTTGACTTTGAATTGCAGAATGAAGAATTTGACTATAGTGCGGCTCTTCCTAAGAATACAATAGCAACCGTATTTAAACCTAAATTTGCGGTTAAAGATGCGCCGCATAAACTTCCGAAAAAATACGATCCTAAATTATTAACACGCAGAAAACTTTTATTATTATCGCTTTTCTTTTCTCTGTCGGTCATTGCTGCGTTTGTTATTTATTTTGCACTTCACTCGCTTCTTTTTTATAAAAATAATGAGCGTACCGTTTTAACAAAAGGGGACTTATTATACAGTCAATATTCTGATGAGACCTATGAAAGACTGATAAGCGAAGGATATGACGTTTCAGTTGAGTATAAGTATTCCGAATATTACCAATCGGGAACGATTATTGCGCAAAACCCGCCTCCGCAATTCATTCAGGAATTATCAACCAATGAATCTCCGAAATTAAACCTTGTTGTCAGCACCGATCAAGCAATGACGATCTTAAAAGATTATAGTGGACGTGATTACAGAGAAGTCAAAATCGAACTCGAGGCTCTGGGATTTTCGGTACAAATTCAAAAAAATATATCCTCACTGTCATACGGACAAGTGATCTCAACTTATCCCGGACATGGCGAAATTGCAATGCTTTCCGATACGATTATTTTAAACATCAGCAAAGGCAGTAAAATAACTTACGCCTATATGCCCAATTTAGTCGGCAGCATCATAGCTCAAGCCAAAAATGAGTTGACTGCCGCAGGTATATCATATAAAATTATATATACTGAATCAGAAAAACCTTACGGTACGGTTATTTACCAAAGCAGAGCTTATGGAGAAAAGATTGCAATCGACTATTCCACAATCTATTTAAAAGTAAGTAATCGCACGCAGATTCCCGATAGTACCGATTCGGATGATCCGCCACTCGAACAACCGCAAAATTGATTAGCCAAACAGAAAGGACTGCCAATGAACAAAAGACAAGCTCATATTCGTAATTTTTCGATTATAGCACATATTGATCACGGAAAATCCACACTTGCAGATCGTCTTTTAGAGAAAACGGAGACGGTTTCGGCGCGAGAGATGGAAAATCAACTCCTGGACAACATGGATCTTGAGCGCGAGCGCGGCATCACGATTAAAGCTCGTGCTGTAAAAATGAATTATATTGCCCAAAATGGGGAAACTTATACTTTAAACCTGATTGATACTCCCGGTCACGTTGACTTTAATTACGAGGTTTCGCGTTCCTTGAACGCTTGTGAAGGCGCGTTACTTGTTGTCGATGCTTCGCAGGGAATTGAAGCTCAGACTCTCGCCAATGCATATCTTGCCATTGATGCCGATCTTGAAATTTTACCCGTTATCAACAAAATTGACCTTCCATCTGCCGACATTGAAGGGGCAAGAAAAGAGATTGAGGATATTATCGGTATTCCTGCCGATGGATGTCCTGCGGTTTCTGCCAAAACGGGCTTGAATATTGAAGACGTGCTTGAGCAGGTGGTATCGATCATTCCCGCACCAAAAGGCGATGAAACCCGACCTTTAAAATGTTTGATTTTTGACTCTTATTATGATTCATATCTGGGTGTTGTCGTCTACATTCGCGTTATGGATGGCTCGCTTAAATCAGGAGATCGTATTCGTTTGATGAGTACGGGTGCTGAGTTTGACATTGTTGATGTCGGCTCTATGTCCGCGTTTGGTTTAAAGAAAGAAAACTCTTTGTCAGCCGGTGAAGTAGGCTACTTTACCGCAAGTATTAAAAACGTATCCGAAACGCGCGTAGGAGACACCGTGACGCACGCTGAAAGACCTTGCGAAAGCGCTTTGCCCGGATTTAAAAAAGCGCTTCCAATGGTATATTCCGGTATTTATCCTGCTGACGGTGCCAAATACGGTGATCTTCGTGATGCACTTGAAAAGCTCCAATTGAATGATGCTGCACTATCCTTTGAAGCGGAAACGTCTGTAGCACTTGGTTTTGGTTTCCGTTGCGGATTTTTGGGACTGTTACATATGGACATTATCCAAGAAAGAATTGAAAGAGAATTCAATCTTGATATCATTACGACAGCTCCCAGTGTTATTTATAAAATTGAGAAGAAAACCGGTGAAACGATATTTGTCGATAATCCTTCAGAATATCCTGTCGCAGACGAAATTCAAACGGTTTATGAGCCAATGATCGCCGCAAACGTCATTACTCCCACCGAATTTGTCGGTGCAATTATGGATCTTTGTCAGGACCGTCGCGGTGTATTTGAGGATATGAAGTATCTTGATTCCACAAGAGTTGAGCTCCATTATCTGATGCCTTTAAATGAGGTTATTTATAACTTTTTTGATGTTCTCAAGAGTCGTTCACGCGGTTATGCATCGCTTGATTATGAGTTTTCTGAATATCGCGAAAGTAAGCTTGTGAAGCTTGATATTATGCTGAACGGGGAAGTGATCGATGCCCTTTCTTTCATTGTTCACGATACGAAGGCTTATGCCAGAGCAAGAAAGATCTGTGAAAAGTTGAAGGAAAATATTCCGCGCGCTCTCTTTGAAATTCCCGTTCAAGCGGCAATCGGCGGCAAGATCATTGCTCGTGAAACTGTAAAAGCAATGCGTAAAGACGTTCTGGCGAAATGCTACGGCGGCGATATCACTCGTAAGAAGAAACTTCTTGAAAAACAAAAAGAAGGCAAAAAGAAGATGCGTCAGC
>CAZMAF010000027.1:0-20643 GCA_964564225.1 uncultured Lachnospiraceae bacterium | reverse complement strand
GAGATCGCACACGCCGAAGCTCTGCTCGGACATCCCTATACCCTTACGGGTGAGGTGGTTCGTGGCTACGGTATTGGCAAAACACTTTCCTTTGCCACCTTAAATCTTGCCCTCTCGTCCCCTCCGCTTGTCCCTCACGGCGTGTATTTTTCCGAAGCAACCGTCGAAGGAAAATGCTATCCCGCCATTACCAATATCGGCAAAAATCCCACCTTTTCCCGTAATGAAGTAAGCTGTGAGACACATCTTCTCGATACAGACGGCGAATTTTACGAAAAGAACGTAAACTTACGTCTGCTTTCTTATCTGCGAGAGGAAAAAACCTTTTCCTCCCCCGAAGCGCTCAGACGACAGGTTCTTTCCGACGTTGAAAAAGCAAGAAAATTTCACAAAAAAGGCGGAAACGCCCCATGAAAAAGCTACTCGTTTTTCTTCTGACAGTTCTCTTGCTTTTACCCGTAACACGCCCCTGCTATGCGGAAGAACCGAATACCGATACCGCCCGCATCACCCTGCTCTACTGTTTTCACACTGACCGTGTGCTTTCAGCCAAAAACGCAGACGAAAAAATCGCAACGGGCAATACCGCTCAGTTAATGACGGCGCTTTTAACGCTTGAGACCTATCCCGACCTTGATACCTCGGTCACGCTGACAGACGGACTTCTGCCCGGTTGGTATGCCCCCGACGATTACCGCACGCTTGCCGATTACGGCTTTAAAAAAGGGGCAGCGGTCAAGGTTCAAGACCTGCTTGCCGCTATGGTGATCGAAAACGCAAACTCGGCTGCCCTCTTACTCGCCTCCCTCATAGCAGGCTCAAAGGAAGCTTTTACCGCGCGTATGAACGAGCGCGCAGAAAAGCTCGGTATGAAAAATACCGTTTTTAAAAATCCCGCAGGCTACGATGCCGAAGGCGCATATACCACGGCAAACGACCTTCTCATCCTCGCAAAGCTTCTTTACCAAAACCCCGCGTTTATGTCGCTTGCCTCCGCTCCCTCCTATCCGATGACGTCATCAGGCAATCGTATTTACACGCGAAATTATATGCTCGGCACGTGGTATACCTCCGAATATCTTTATAAAAATGCAACCGGAATGAAGGCGGGCTATACCGAAAACGCAGGCAATACCCTCGTTGCTACCTCAACTGAGTCTAACGGCTATTCTTATCTTGCCATCGTTTTGGGAGGCGAAGACCGCAATTTTAAAAACATGAACTATTCCATTGCCGTCAAACTCTTTGAATGGGGCAGCACCGCCTTTGCGCTCCGCGAAGTTCTGACAAACGCGCAACTCATCACTACACTGCCCGTCAATAACGGCGACGGTCAAGCGCATGTCAGTCTCTTTCCCAAAGAATCAATCAATTCCTTTCTACCGAAATCGGTCAGTCTTGACGAAGTAACCGTTAGCTATACCCTTACTGCCACGTCGCTCGATGCGCCCTTTGAACAAGGAACAGTCGTGGGCGAGGTCACAGTAAGCTATCAGGGCGAAATCATCGGCAAAACAGCGCTTGTCACCGCAAACGGCGCAAGACGCGCGCAAAACGCCAATCTCAAAGAACGCCTGCGAGGACTCATCAAACCGACAGTCATCATCGCCCTCGCCGTTGCCGTGATCATCACCTTCAAATACATAAATAAAAGCAAGAAGAAAGCGTAATTTCTTCTTGCTTTTTGTTTTTTATAATTACCGGAACACCGTAAATTAACCAACTGTGGTTTCTTCTCCCGCTCCATGAATCGCCCGATCACGCTTTACGGCATAGTTTCATTGACGACTTTATGTAAACAAAGTCCCCTCACACCTCGTTCTTTCCCTTAATTGCAGCGCTCGGCGAATAGCCGAATGCACGTTTAAAGCAATCGGAAAAATAGGTTTGCGAGCTAAAGCCCGCGTCACGCGCTGCCTCCTGCACGCTGACCTCCCCGCGCGCCAAAAGATTTTTCGCATAGTTCAATCTCGTCTGCATCAGATACTGATTAAAGCTGACACCCATTTTCTTCAAAAATATTTCGCCCACGTAATTCGGCGTCAGATGCACCTCTGCAGCAACCTCGGCAAGCGTGAGCTTCTTCTTAAAATTGAATTTGATATACGCCACCACGCGCATAACAACATTGTAGGAATGCGAATGGTCATTCTCGGAAAGGTCGATACGCCGCAAAAAGCCAATTAAAATCGTTTCAAGAAGCGCACGCTCTGCTTCAAACCGCAAGCGACCGCTTCCCTCAAACTCCGAAAGAAGCTGTGAAGAAAGAAGCTCAAGAAAGGCAAAATCCTCCTCGCTGTAATGTACCACCGTCGCAAAATCGCCTCCGAGCAAAAGCTTTATCGCCTCACCCGAAAGTATAGACTCATCAAAAGCTATGTTATAAAGGGTAAACTCTCCGTACAACTGATGAAAATCGACGGGGGTTACACAATAGACCGAGCCGCGCTTCAGGGGATACTGCACTCCGTTGACCGAATATGTACCGTTTCCCGCAAGAACGATTTCCATTTCATAATGATCATGCCAATGTAACGTCGTATCGGTCGCAATACGGCGCATGCTGATATCCAGATTTTCGTTTCTGTACTCTTCCCGACGGCGTAGAAGAATTGGCGTGTTTTGTTTTTTCATTTTTCACGAATCCTTTATTCAAACGCAAAGCGAACTGTCCTGTCAAAAAACAAATTGATAGCAAAATTCTACCATATTCATCAAAATAAATCAAGACTTTTTCTGAAATTCTATTCTGTTTTTTTCTATATTTCTTACATTCACATAAATCGGTTTCAAAAATGCCGTCATTTTTTAATATATCTGTCAGATCATCCATTAAAAAAACTCGGAATTATAACATGAGAGAAAAAACAAAAAAACAAAAAACGCTTGACTTTCCCACACTTTTTTGATATGATTATTCTGTAATATTATGCGATAATTTGTTTTGAAAGGTAGGGACAACCCTATGCAAATGAGAACACATAACTGCGGTGAGCTTCGCCACACAGACGAGGGCAAAACCGTTCGCCTTTCAGGCTGGCTTTCCTCAATCCGAGACCTCGGCTCTGTCATTTTCTTCATTATGCGTGATTTTTACGGCGTAACGCAGGTCGTAGCCTCAAGCGAAGACATGATGGCACAGGTACGCGATATTCCGCGCGAATCGACCGTCTCGGTCGTCGGCAAGGTCGCTCTGCGTTCAAATCCCAACGAAAACATTCCCACGGGTCTTATCGAGATCCTTCCCGAATCCATCGAGGTTCTTGGTAAATGCTACGAGACACTTCCCTTTGAAGTTCATTCTTCTCTCGACTCCAAGGAAGAAACCAGACTCAAATACCGTTTTCTTGACCTCAGAAACCCTGCCGTCAAGGATAAGATCGTGCTTCGTTCAAAAATCGTCGCCGCTCTCCGTCAGAAAATGACTGCACGCGGCTTTTTGGAAATCACCACCCCCATTCTCACCTGCTCCTCTCCCGAGGGCGCACGTGACTATATCGTACCCAGCCGTAACCACCCCGGCAAATTCTACGCGCTTCCGCAAGCGCCGCAACAGTTCAAGCAACTCCTGATGACCTCGGGCATTGACAAATATTTCCAGATCGCGCCTTGCTTCCGTGATGAAGACGCGCGTGCTGACCGCTCGCCCGGCGAATTCTATCAGCTTGATATGGAAATGGCGTTTGCAACGCAGGAAGATGTATTTGCAGAACTCGAAGCCGTACTTCCTGAAATTTTTGAAGAATTTTCAAACAAGAAAGCAGATAAAGCGCCCTTTGAAAGAATCCCCTATCTCACCGCGCTTGAAAAATACGGCAGCGACAAACCCGATCTCCGCAATCCTCTGATTTTAGAAGAAGTCAGCGAAATATTAAAAAATACCGAGCTTGAAGACTTCAAGACAGCAGAAACCGTAAAGGCGATCGTCGTTCCGAACTTTGCAAAACCGAGAAAGTATATCGACTCTCTCGTTGAGTTCGCCAAAGAAGCCGGCGCTAAGACGATGTTCTGGTGCAAGGTCGGCGAAAATAACACTGTTACAGGCGGCGTTTCAAAATTTCTTGAGCCTGTTAAAGCAGAACTCATCTCGGCTCTGAACGCCGAAAACGGCGCACTTATCGTATTGCTCGCAGGCGCGCGCAAAGAAACCCGCAAAATCGCAGGTCAGGTGCGCACGAAGCTCGGCCAGGAGCTCGAGCTTATCGACAAAAACGTATTCCGCCTTTGCTGGATCGTCGACTTCCCGATGTATGAAATCGGCGAGGAATCGGGCGAGCTGGAATTCTGCCACAATCCCTTCTCCATGCCTCAAGGCGGTATGGAAGCGCTTCTCACAAAAGATCCGCTCGACATACTTGCGTATCAGTACGACATCGTCTGCAACGGCGTTGAACTTTCATCGGGTGCCGTCCGTAATCACAACCCCGAGCTGATGCTCAAGGCGTTTGAAATTGTCGGTATGGGCGCAGATATCGTGGAATCAAAATTCCCCGCTCTTTACAATGCTTTCAAATTCGGCGCTCCCCCTCACGCAGGCGTTGCTCCCGGCGTTGACCGTATGATTATGCTCCTTCTTGACGAACCCAATATCCGCGAGATCATCGCCTTCCCGATGAACAAGAACGCGCAGGATCTGATGATGAACGCGCCCTCCGAGGTTACCGAAAAGCAGCTTCGCGACGTGCATATTGCCATCAACCTTCCCAAGAAATCAGAAGAATAAGTAAAAAATCCGCAACCGTTGGTTGCGGATTTTTTATATAAGTATCCATCAGCAAGCGCCTTGCGCGAGCATTGCTTCGACGACCTTTTCAAAGCCTGCGATATTTGCGCCGGCAACAAGATCGCCTTCCATGCCGTACTTCTTAGCAGCGGCAACGGAATTCTTGAAAATATCGGACATAATCTGATAGAGCTTCGCATCAACCTCTTCGGCAGTCCAGGAATAACGCATCGAATTCTGACTCATTTCAAGACCGGAAACGGCAACGCCGCCTGCATTCACCGCCTTGGAAGGCGCGATCACAAGACCGTTTTCCTTCAGATATTCAAAAGCCTCAGCAGTCGTGGGCATATTGGAAACTTCAACGTAGTACTTCACGCCGTTTGCAACGATATTCTTGGCATCCTCGATACCCACCTCGTTCTGTGTAGCGCAAGGCATTACGATGTCAACCTTCTGTTCCCAAGGACGCTTACCGGCAAACCACTGAACACCGAACTTATCGGCATAATCCTGTACCTTGTCTCTGCCCGATGCGCGCATTTCAAGCATATACGCAATCTTTTCTTCGGTATTGATACCGTCGGGATCATAAACGTAACCGTCGGGACCCGAAATGGTAACGACTTTACCGCCAAGCTCAGTAACCTTCTTTACCGTACCCCAAGCTACGTTACCGAAGCCCGAAACAGCAAAGGTCTTACCCTTAATATCTTCACCGAGATACTTAAGCATTTCAACGGTGTAATAAACCGCACCGTAACCCGTAGCCTCGGGACGAATGAGCGAGCCGCCAAAGGAGCGGCCCTTACCCGTCAGAACGCCCTCATAACGGTTGACAAGACGCTTATACTGACCGAACAGGTAGCCGACCTCGCGCGCACCAACACCGATGTCGCCTGCGGGAACGTCGGTATCAGGACCGATATGACGGTAAAGCTCGGTCATAAAGCTCTGGCAGAACGCCATAACTTCACGGCAAGACTTGCCGCGGGGGTCAAAATCCGAGCCGCCCTTACCGCCGCCCATAGGAAGACCGGTCAGGGAGTTCTTAAAGGTCTGCTCAAAACCGAGGAATTTAAGGATATTCTGATTTACGGAAGGATGGAAGCGAAGACCGCCCTTGTACGGACCGATCGCCGAATTAAACTGCACGCGATAGCCGCGGTTGATCTGCATCTGTCCTTTGTCGTCCACCCACGGAACACGGAAGGTGATAATGCGCTCGGGCTCAACGATGCGTTCAAGAATCGCTTCTCTTTCATACTTTTCTTCATTAGCTTCGACAACGGGACGAATCGTCTCAAGTACCTCGTTGACTGCCTGCAAAAATTCAGGCTCATTCACGTAACGCGCTGCAACTTCTGCCTTTACTCTGTCAAGATAGTTCATATATACTCCGTTCTGCCGCACAAAGCGGCGATATATTAGCTCTCAAAAAGCATCTAACATTATAGCACACAGCTCCGGTAAATGCAAGAGATTATCAAATTATTTTCACATTTTTTTACACTTTATCGTATTTTTTCTATTATTCGGACAAGAGGACCATATATTTCAGAAGAAAAACTCACCCTCGTCCGGGGACGAGGGTGAACAGAAAACCGTTTTTGTGAATTATTGAGCCGTCGTAGGAATCAGAGTTACACTGTAAACACAAGGGCCGTTGCTTCCGCCGTAATTCTGAAAGCCGCTCAGTGTCAGCGTATTCGTACCCTCGGTAAAGGTAACGTAAGTGTCAATTTCCAAAGCATGTTCCGGATTATTCCAGCTTTCCGTTTTACCGCAAGGATAACCCACAACATTTCCGCCGTTTACCGTAAGACCAAGCGCTCTCTTATAACCGGAGTCAGGATCGTCACAAGTCATATACTTAACGATTACCCGATACGTACCGGCAGCCATGTCGGTATACGTATAAGTAGCTGTCTGATCGGCATTCAAATAACCGATACGTCTTTCATCAGGATTGCCGGAAATATCCTCGAGCTGAACGCCTGACGTGAATGACCAGCCCTCCTCACCTTCAGCGGTATTATCCGATGTAAGAGGCGCTTTGACAAGCTTGGAATCGCCAGTTTCAACAAGAGTCTGTTTTCTCAGGGTAAGACCGGCAAGATTAGGACCGGAACCGCTAAAGCCTTCTACCGTAATGACATTTGCGCCTTTTTTCATCTCGAAAAACAAGGTCTGCGTTGCAGCGACATTGGGGTCATTCCAGTCGGAAGTCGTATCAAAAACGCGGAAAAGCTGGCGTTCGCCGTTCACAGTAACCGAAAGTCGTCTGTTTTCCTGACTCAGATACGAAACGTCAAGCGCATACACGCCTTCGTAATTGCCTGTAACAATGTAAGTCATTTTGGAATTGCTGTCGATCCAACCGATCGTATGACGGTCGTAATCAGGTTGAACGCCGGACAAAATACCGTCGTTGAGAATGTCAATCACCTTTTCGGTAACAACTGTGTCATAATCAGGACCTTCAATCTCGTATTCCGGCTTAATACCGGCATCGGTAACAACCGAAACGGTTGGCTTGTTGGTCGAAATATCGGCATACTCCGCAGGAACGTCGGTAATAATCCAACCGAAGATAACAGCGCCTTCTGCAGCAACGAAGGTTTCAACATTACCTTCCGTACCGTAAGCAACGATTTCCTTGAATACCATGTCAAGACCTACCGACTTCAGTGTCTTGGGCGTAGTGCCGTCGGTAAAAGTAAAGGTTGCGACGTAGTTGGGAATGACGCTAAGCCATTCCTGATCGGCAACGCAGATAATACGCACATCCGTCTTGTTCGCATCGAGTCTGTTCTGACGTGTCTGTGCATAAAATGCATAATTCTCACCTTCAGGGACCGAAAGCACGTTCAGCTCATCGCTCACATCAATCGAGGGAGTCTCGACATCGGCAAACGAAACGATTGAAAATGCACCCAAGCCGGTGATAAGAAGCATCAGCACGACCGCAGTGATTAAAAATTTTCTCATAAAATCCTCCAATTTTCAGATAAAGCCTCAAGCACAGTATATCATTAACAAGTCGTTTTTTCAAGTACTTTCTTGAAATTTTTCAAATATTTACTAAAAAACAGAAAAGCCGTACAAACTCAGAACACAACGCCGACCGTCCACTCTGTCTTCCCATCTTGATTTATAACAACGTGATCTGATTGGTTTCGGAGATACCGTCAAGCACACCGTTCTGACGGAGCAGCTCCATCACCGTCTTGGAAAGTCCCGCCTTGACACGCAGATCCTCCTGCGACATAACCTCGCCCGCGTTCCTGACCTCAACGATATTCGCGGCAGCAGTTTCACCCAGTCCGGGAAGTGCTGAGAACGGAATGCGGATCTTGCCGTTTTCGGGAAGGAAAGCAAAGGAATCGCTCTTGTCAAATTTAACGGGTAAGAAAACAACGCCGCGGCAAAGCGCCTCGTTGACAAGCTGCAAGGTAGATACCGTATCCTGCTCTTTCGCGGTCGCATCCTTGCCCTTCGCGTTAATTTCATCAATGGTATGACGGATCGCCGCCTTGCCTTTGAGGACAATCGTCGCATCAAATCCGCCGGGCGCTACCGAAAAATAAGCAGCGTAAAATTCAAGCGGTTTATAAATTTTAAACCACGCCAGACGGATTGCCGACATATCGTATGCAACGGCGTGTGCCTTCGGGAACATATATTTAATCTTTTTACAGGAAGCGATATACCAATCGGGAACACCGTGGGCTAGCATTTCTGACTCCATTTCAGGTGTCAGACCTTTACCCTTTCTGACGCTTTCCATAATCTTGAAGGCAAGCGCGTTGTCAAGTCCGTATCGGATAAGTGCCACCATAATATCGTCGCGCGTACCGATAACCTCGGAAATCGTGCAAGTACCGTCTTTGATGAGGTCCTGCGCATTACCAAGCCATACGTCAGTACCGTGCGAAAGTCCCGAAATCTGTACAAGGTCGGCAAAGGTCTTCGGTTGCGCATCAACAAGCATCTGCTGTACGAATCGCGTACCAAGCTCAGGCAGCGCGTAAGTACCCACTTCACAGCCAATTTCCTCAGGCGTTACGCCAAGGGGAGCCGTTGAGGTCAGAAGCTCGTAAACCTTCTTGTCGTTCATAGGCACGTCAAGTACCGACATGCCGGTATACTTTTCGAGCCATTTATACTTTGTCGGCACATCGTGTCCAAGCTCGTCGAGCTTTAAAATCGTATCGTGCAAATAAGTAAACGCAAAGTGCGTCGTAACAATCGAACTTGTCGCATCATCGGCGGGATGCTGTACGGGCGTGAAATCATAAACCTCGTATTCACGCGGTACGACAATAATACCGCCGGGATGCTGTCCCGTCGTTTTCTTCGTGCCCACGCAACCGTTGACAAGGCGCGTAACCTCCGCTTTATTGACCGTGATATGCTTCTCGTCAAGATATTTCATTACGTAACCGAAAGCGGTTTTCGAGGCAAGCGAGCCAATCGTACCTGCTTTGAAAACGTTTTCCGCGCCGAAAAGCTCCTCGGTATATTTATGGACCTTTGCCTGCACTTCACCCGAGAAATTCAGGTCAATATCGGGCGATTTGTCGCCATAAAAGCCAAGGAAGGTTTCAAACGGAATATCGTGACCGTCCTGCGCCATCTTGATATGACAGCGCGGACAGTTTTTATCGGGCATATCAAATCCCGAAAGATAGCTGGCATCCTCGATAAACTCACTGTAACGGCATTTCGTGCAGCGATAATGCGGCGGCAGAGGGTTTACCTCCGAAATACCCGCCATCGTAGCGACAAAGGACGAACCGACCGATCCGCGCGAGCCGACGAGATAACCTTCTTTTTCAGAATACCAGACGAGCTTCTGCGCGATCATATAAAGAACGGCAAAGCCGTTGGCAATGATCGATTTCAATTCCTTTTCGAGGCGCTTTTCGACCTGTGGGGGAAGGTCATCACCGTACATATCGTGCGCGCGCTTCCAACACATCGCCTGCAAATCTTCCTCCGCGCCCTCCATCTTAGGCGTATACGTTCCCTTGGGAATGGGGCGCACCTCACCAATCATAGAGGCGATTTTACGAGTATTCGTCACAACAACCTCGTACGCCTTTTCTTCGCCGAGATAAGCAAATTCTTCGAGCATTTCCTCGGTAGTACGAAGATAAAGTCCAACGTCGCGATCGGCGTCCGAGAATTTCATACCTTTCAGGAGTATTTTACGGTAGATCTCGTCCTCCTCGTTCATAAAATGCGCATCACACGTAGCGCAAACAGGAATACCGAGCTTATCGCCAAGCGCAACGATCCGACGGTTGAAGTTTTTTAAATCCTCGTCATCCTTCGCCGTTCCGTTTGCAATCAGAAAACGGTTGTTACAAATCGGCTGAATTTCAAGATAATCATAAAATCTCGCAATCTCTTCAAGCTCGTTCTCAGGACGTCCCTCAAGCATCGCGCGGAAAAGCTCGCCCGCCTCGCAGGCAGAACCGATAATCAATCCATCACGGTGTTCCACAAGAACGCTCTTTGGAATACGCGGCTGACGGTAATAATAATTGAGATAGCTTTTCGAGATCAGCTTATAGAGATTCTTAAGTCCTGTCGCATCCTTGACAAGCAAAATCATGTGATACGGACGAAGCTTCAGGGGATTCGCCTTATCGCTCATGGATGCCTTCATTTCATTCAGCGTACCGATGCCTTCCTCGCGGAGCTTTTCAATCATTTTAAAATAAATGTACGCCAGCATCTCAGCATCGTCAGAAGCGCGGTGGTGATTAAACTCACCAAGACCGAAATATTCGGCAAGCACGTCGAGTTTGTGCTTTTTCAGTTCGGGATTAACGTGACGGGAAAGCGCGACCGTATCGAGATAGACACTGTCAAATTTCATGCCGTAACGGTCGCAGGCGGTGCGGATAAAACCGGTATCAAAGGCTGCATTATGCGCAATCAGAAGACGGTCGCCGGCAAAATCAAGGAAAGCTCTGACAGCTTCTTCCTGTGAGGGCGCACCCTTGACCATGTCATCGGTAATGCCCGTCAAACGCGTGATTTCCTCAGGAATAGGACATTCGGGATCGGCAAAGGTATTAAACCGCTCTAAAATCTCGCCATTCTTCACCTTAACAGCACCGATTTCCGTGATTCGGCAGGTCAATGGCGAAAGTCCCGTGGTTTCAAGGTCAAAAACAATACACTCATCGGTATCAAAGCGGTAATCGCGCTCGCCGAAAATGGCGCGCGCCGCATCATCGACGTAATACGCCTCCATACCGTAAAGCACCTTCATACCGATACTTTCGGCAGTATCCATAATAATAGGATAGCTCTGTACGTTTCCGTGATCGGTTACGGCAACCGCATCCCAACCCCAACGCTTGGCAGTCTCCGCCGCCTGCTCGGGGAAAATGAGGGCATCCATTGCCGACATATTGGTGTGCAAATGCAGCTCCACGCGCTTTTCCGGCGCATTATCACTGCGAAGTATACGCTTGACAGGCGCAATTGCCATCGGCTGAACGTAAAGATCCCCCTCGGTGTAGTCCGTTCCGATCACCTTGTCGCCATCGCGACGGAAAGTCTTATTTTTTTCAATCTTAATATGTCCCTTGATCATCAGCGACATCCCGTACAGCGTAACAACCTTTTGGATTCCGCGCTTGATCGTTCTGCCGCTTTTCGAGATCTTCTTGGCAATCGGTGCGGCAAATTCGGTATCGAGTGTCAGTTTCACGTTGATCGAGCTTTTGTTGTCGGTAATACCGATAACGAGCATCGTCTTGTCCCCACTTCTCGTAGGGCGTTCCTCAAAGGAATTGATCTCGCCAATCACGTAAACGTTTTTCATCTCACGGTCAATGGCATCAAGCGGTGTGAAGGCATCGGGCGAAAAGACTTCTCCGTAGAGCATTTCCTCGAACGCCGTATCAAAGAGCATAAAGCCCGATTTCACACGACCGTTTTCGTCGATTTCAGGGTTTTCGACCGTTGCCGATTCCTCGTAAAGAGAGGTAACAAGCATCGGCTTATTGGCTTGTTCCTCCGCCATCGCCTTCTCTTGCGCCGCGCGTAGTTTGGCGGCGCGCTCGGCATCGCTTGCAAGAATGCTTTGCATTTCCATACGGCGTTCGGCGGCAAACGACTCATAGCGATCGTTCAGATTGCCCGTTCCGACAATCTTAATGGCTTTCATAATGCCAAACTCCGAAAAAACGATACGCGACATCAGAATATCGGTTTCCGCCTTATGTAACAATGCCGTTCCCTCGGCGGAAAAGGCAATCGAGATCACGATCTCGCCGTTTTCCTCCGACAGCGTATAGCTTTCGAGAAAACCGTGCGTGACCTTACCGATACGATACGCTTCCTCAATTACCTCGTGCATATAAGAAAGCGTAAACCTGCTCGCAGGATACTTCGGCAGAAGTCGCACGCCGCGAAGCTGATACGCCGCTGCAATATCCGTCTCAATGGCGTAAAGGATTTCCTTTTTCACGGGCGTATCAAGCGAAATATCGACCTCCATCAGTCTGTTCTGACGGTCTGCGCGAATAGAATACGCCGAAACGTCCGCAAGAATTGCACGATGTTTCTCACTCGGCATGTATTTATTCAGTTTTTCAAGGAAAGTAACCATAGTCTTCCCTGCCTTTTTCAGATAAAATATGGGATTTGAATTATAAATTGCCAAAAGCATTGATAGCGGCGATCAGCTCGTCCACCACACGATCTTCCGGAATTTTCTTAATAATCTTGCCACGCGAGAACAACAGCGCTTCACGAACGCCCCCCGCAATACCGATGTCGGCATCCCGCGCTTCCCCGGGACCGTTCACGGCACAGCCCATGATCGCCACCTTCAGAAAACGCGATGGGTGAAGCTCGTCCATACGCTTTTCAAACGCCGCAACAAGCGAAATGAGATCAATCTTCGTTCTGCCGCAGGTCGGACAGGAAACAAGCTGAATTTTAGCGCGGCTGTCAAGCGAAAGTGCCGAAAGAATAGCGCGCCCCTTTTCCACCTCGCGCAAAGGGTCTGCCGTCAGCGACACGCGAATGGTGTTGCCGATACCGTCAAGAAGCAGCGAACCGATGCCAATGGCGCTTTTGACCGTACCCGAAAGCTCCGAACCCGCCTCAGTCACACCGAGGTGAAGCGGATAGGGGCAGGAAGCGGCAACGATGCGGTTTGCCTCCACCATACGAAAAACGTCGGAAGATTTGATGGCAACTACAATATTGTCAAAATCGTACTGCTCGAGCAGGCGCACGTTTTCAAGAGCAGATGCCGCAAGTGCCTCTGCCGTCGGCGCGCCGTAAAGCGATAACTGCTTTTTTTCAAGCGATCCGGAATTTACGCCCACACGAATCGGAATATTGTGAAGTGACGCCGCCTTCGCAACTGCCTTCACGCGCTCGTTGTCCCCAATATTTCCGGGATTGATGCGTATCTTATCAGCACCCGCCTCCATCGCCATGATCGCAAGAGAGGCATTAAAATGAATGTCCGCCACGAGCGGCATCGTAATATCCGAATTTTTCAGACGGTACAATACCTCAACCGATTCCTTATCAGGTACTGCCATACGGATAATATCACAACCCGCCGCCTCAAGCGCCTTCATCTGTCGATAGGTTGACTCGTAATCGCCCGAAGGCGTGTTCGTCATCGACTGCACCGTGATCGGCGCATCGCCTCCCATAAACAGCGACCCGACCGCCACTTTTTTCCGTTCTTTTATCATACGTTTCCTCTTTATGATCTTGTGAAGCCGTAAAAACGTCCCCACATACAAAACCGAAAAATGCGTAACGGATGCTCCGCTATCCGCACTTCAAGGTTTTTGAATAGGTTTTATAATAGCTTAAATAAATATAGCGACGATATCCTTGATCAATACGAAAAAAGTAAGTCCCAACAGCAAAAACATCGCCGTTGCGTGAATTTTGCCTTCGATCTCAGGCTTCATCGGCTTGCCGCGGATCGCCTCAATAAGAAGGAAAAAGATTCTGCCGCCATCGAGCGCAGGAATAGGCAAGAGATTAAAAATACCGAGATTGACCGCAATCAGCGCCGCAAAGAAAACGAGATACTCGTAGCCGTAAGAGGCAACTTCGGTCATTTCCTGGGTAATACCCACAGGACCTGACATATGCTGAAGTCCGACTCGCCCCGAGAGCAGTCCGCCGAGCGATGCCCAGACCTGATTGACGTTGTTTCTGATCTCGCCGAAAATATGGCGTATCACCGAGGAAAACGTAGGCAGCTCACGATAAACGTAAAAATCCTGCGCGCCGACGCCAATTCCCTCCTCAACCGACATTTTAACCGGCACATCGCGGATAATCATCCGCTTGCCCTCGCGTTCAACAGTAAAATCCACAAGTCCTACGCCGTCAAGCGTAATAAACGAGCCGTCAGCAGTCTGTACCGTCGCCTCAGTTGCCTCCTTTGCCTCCCACATCACACGGAAGGAAAGCTCCGAGCTTGTGTAAACGCGGTGTCCGTTGACCGCGCAAATCACGTCGTTTTCCTGAAGGTAATACGCCGTCGTCGCACCCTCGGCAAAATCTGCAATTTGCGTCGAGCCGAGCGAACCGAGTGTCATAAAAACGAAAACGGCAGACAGGATGACGCCGACGATAAGATTAAAAACAGCGCCTGCCGCCATAATACAAAGCCTTTGCCAGACGTTCTTCTTATTGAGAGCGCGCTCGTCGTCAAGCGCCTCATCCTCACCCATCATCTGCACGTAACCGCCAATCGGCAAAAGCCTTAAGGAATAAAGAATATCAGTCTTCCCGGAACGCTTTGAAAAAAGCTTTGGCCCCATACCGATCGAAAACTCGTAAATGCCTACCTTAAAAATACGCGCAAAAAGATAATGTCCGAATTCGTGAATCGTAATGAGAAATCCAAACATTAAAATTGCAAAAATAACCGTTACCATAATACCTGAAACACCTGATTTCTAACCAACTTGCTAACTTTACCGCTTAAGCATTTCGCGGATCGACTGCCGTGTTCTCTCTGACGCCGCTTCAATGTGTTCAAGCGTTACGTCCGTTTCTACGGCATATTTATGCAAGGCATCTTGTACAATATCCGCAATCTCGTAAAAAGAAATTACGCCGTCAAGAAAAGCGTAAACCGCCTCCTCGTTTGCCGCGTTCAGAACAGCGGGCGCTGCGCCGCCAAGAGAAAACGCTTCCTTAGCGAGCAACAAGAGAGGAAACGCCTCATAATCGGGCGCAAAAAACGTCATTTTACCAAGAGAAGCAAAATCGAGCGGCTTCGTGCCGACCGCGCGGCGCTCAGGATAAAAAAGCGCATAGGCAATGCAGTGGCGCATATCCGGATTGCCAAGCTGTGCCACGACAGAGCCGTCGGTAAAACGTACCATCGAATGAATAATACTTTCACGATGCACAATCGGTGTGATTTTATCCATCGGTATACCGAAAAGATGCGCCGCCTCAATCAGCTCAAAACCCTTGTTCATCATCGTCGCAGAATCGACCGTGATCTTTTGTCCCATCGACCACGTCGGGTGATTTAAAGCCTGTTCTCTTGTAACAGAACGCATCTCCTCGCGCGTTAATCCGAAAAACGGACCTCCCGATGCCGTAACGAGAAGCTCGTCAACCTCGTTCTTCCCTCCCGCCCGCATGCATTCGTGAATAGCGCAATGCTCCGAATCGACCGGCATGACCTCATCGCCGTTTTCGCGTGCCATCGCCATTACGATCTCACCTGCGCAAACAAGCGATTCCTTGTTGGCAAGAGCAAGACGTTTTTTCTCGCGAAGCGTCCAGACCGTCGGACGAAGTCCCGCCTCACCCACAATGGCATTCAGAACGGTATCAGCGTCGGAGGAGGCAAGCATTTCACCAATCCCCGCCTTACCGCATAACAGCTTCGTTGACGTATCGGATAAAGCAAGCTTTGCCTTTTTATACGCGGCATCATCAGTTACAACGGCAAAGCGCGGTCTGAACCTACGCACCTCGTCCTCAAGAAGCACAACGCGGCTATGCACCGAAAGTCCGTCAACCTTCACACCGTAACGCAAGGCCACGTCAAGCGCCTGTGTACCGATCGAGCCGGACGAACCGAGAATGATAAGCTTTTCCATAGTATGTCCTCAAATTAACCGACAAAACCCGCAAAAAGCGAGAAGCTGTTAGCAATAAAGCAAAGAATGTATAAAAAGGGCGCGGTGGCAATCACCGAATCAAAACGGTCCATAACACCGCCATGACCGGGGAAAACAAAACCGTAATCCTTGATACCGTAATAACGTTTGACAAGCGATGCCAGAAGATCGCCGCAAACCGAGATCATTGCGGAAAGCGCGGCAAGCACGGCGAGTACGGCATAAGGAATAATACCCTTTACACCGATGCACAACCCATAGACAAGCGAAACGGCAACTGCCGAGGCAATGCCGCCCACAAATCCCGCCACCGTCTTTTTAGGCGATACGTCGGGAATAAGCTTGCGCTTGCCGAAAAATTTACCAAAGAAATACCCCCCGATATCGGGCACCCAGGCAAAAATGAAAGCAAGCAGATAGAGCTTCGCGCCAAGTGCGCCCTTGACCCCTCCTGCTGCCGTCAGATCGCGCAAGAGTACGAGCGACGAAAACGAAAAGGCGACGTAGACCGTCATAATCGCTGAAACAGCAGCATCGCTCACCTTAACCTTACCTTTTGAAAACGTCGCATTGACAAAGGATAGAAAAATATACGAAAAGAAAATAAAGGAAACAATCAGAAAATAATGCTCGACTGACGGAGCGAGTCGCGTGAGAAGTGTCGCCGAAAGGGTTACCGCATAAGTAAGTAAGGAAGCAATAACGTTCTTGTGCAGAGATGCGCACTTCAGCACCTCGTAAGCGCCCACCGTTGCAATGAGCGATGAGAATATCAGAAAAACGAACGCAGGCGTTCCTGAAAAAATACAAAACGGAACTAAAAGCAGTGTCGCAATGACTGCGGTTATAACACGTGTCTTCATAAAAAAAGTCCTTTTTTCAAAAAAATTCGCAAAATTTGTCAACTGTTCGTTGCGTTTGTCAACCGTTGGTTTCCTTTAAACCGCCAAAATTGCGTTTCCGCTGTAAAAACGCAAGGCAAGCCTCATCAATATCCGCCTCGGTAAGATCCGGCCAAAGCAGGTCGGTATAGTAAAATTCACTGTACGCCGCCTGCCACAGAAGAAAATTGGAAAGCCGCATTTCCCCTGCCGTTCTCACGATCAGATCGGGGTCGGGAGAGGCGCACGTGTAAAGATTTTCCGTAATATCCGCTTCTGTAACGGCAGTTTTACCCTCAGCAATCAGCGCATTCACGGCATGAACGATCTCGCTCCTGCCGCCATAATTAAAAGCAATGTTCAGAATATCGTGATATATTGCGCTTTCCTTTTCAAGCTTTTCCATCGCGGCGCGGAGCTTTCTCGGAAATACCGCCTTATCGCCCAAAAAGACCACCCGCACCTTTTTTTCGTGAAAACGCAAAAGAGCGCGCTCAATATAGTTTAAGAAAAGCCGCATCAACGCATCAACTTCGCCCTTCGGACGTTTCCAATTTTCAGTCGAAAAAGCATAGACCGTCACGTAATGAATACCAAGCTTATGACAATATTCGGCTACCTGTTCAAAAACAAGCGCTCCTTTTTTATGTCCTTCAGCACGCGATTTTCCTTGTTTGGTCGCCCATCTGCCATTTCCGTCCATAATAAAAGCAATATGCTTGATCGCGCCCTCTTTCAACGCCTCTCTGACTGCGTCCTGCATAAACATCACCTCGTAAAGCCTTGGTAAAAAAGAGGCTGTCGCAGCTTTGCGCCAGCCCCTTTTCCTCTTTTTTGCGGATATTCCCCAAACTGTCAAGATCAGATCGCCATGATCTCAGCTTTCTTCTTTTCTACAATTGCATCAATATTCTTAATAAACTTGTCAGTAAGGTCCTGAATCATCGTACCCGACTGCTTTTCTTCATCCTCGGTCATTTCGCTCTTTTTCTTCATTGCCTTGCAAGCATCCATCGCATCGCGGCGAATGTTACGAACGGCAACCTTAGCATCTTCGCCCATCTTCAATACCTGCTTTGACAACTCTTTTCTTCTTTCCTCGGTGAGCTGAGGGAAAGACAAACGAATCACAGAACCGTCGTTCTGAGGCGTAATGCCAACGTCCGATGCCAGAATTGCCTTTTCAATCGGCTTCAAAGTAGTTTTATCCCAAGGCTGGATGGTGAGCGTTCTTGCATCAGTCGCCTTGATCTGCGCAATGTCACGGATAGGGGTGGGCATACCGTAGTAGTCCACTCTTACCTTATCGAGAACAGTAGCGCTTGCCTTGCCAACTCTGATCGTGCCAAGCTCTTCTTCAAAGAAATTTACAGCCTTTTTCATTTTTTCTTCATAAGGTTTAACGTCGATTTTCATATCAGTGATCCTTTCATGTTTCGGAAATTTTGATTAACGGTTGTGCATGAGTGTGCCAATTTTTTCGCCGTGTACGACACGCAGGATATTTTCGGGATCATCAAGCCCGAACAGACAGATCTTCAGCTTGTTTTCCATCGCAAACGCTGTCGCGGGCGTGTCGATCACCACAAGATGCTTTTCAAGAACGTCCTCGTATGTAATATCGTCGAGCTTTTTCGCCGTCGGATCCTTTCTCGGATCGGCTGTATAAACACCGTCAATGTTCTTGGCGAAAAGAAGCGCATCCACCTCCATCTGTGCCGCGCGAAGCACAGCACCCGTGTCGGTAGAAAAGAAGGGATGTCCCGTACCGCAAGCAAAGATTACAACCTTACCCGCCTTAAGATAGCTCTCGGCAAGATCCTTTGTAAAATACTCGGCAAAGGGAGCAATCTTCACAGCAGCAAGCACCTTCGCATCCACGCCAACCGAAATCAAGGTGTCCTGCAAAGCAATCGCATTGATGGCAGTTGCCAACATGCCCATATTATCAGCCTTCACACGATCCATACTGCCGCTCGATCTGCCGCGCCAGATGTTGCCCGCACCAATAACGACCGTAACCTCAACGCCCTCACAGACTGCCGTTTTAATGACCTCACAAACACGGGTCATGGCATCAAAATCCAAAATACCGTCGTCACCGGCAAGCGCCTCGCCGCTGAGTTTCAAAAGAATACGTTTGTAAAGAAGCTCGCTCATCGGGTTGTCCTCTCTATCTCAATCATTATTACTTTTATTTTACTATATTTCACGTCTTTTGTAAAGAGTTTTTTTCGCTAAAGACGATTTTTTTACAAAAAACCTTATACCTGCTCAACTTTAATCAGATTGGTGTTACCGCTCTTACCCGCCGTATCGCCACCCGTAATAACGATCTTGTCACCGCGCGTCAGCGAAAAGGCAGCCTGTGCAATCTTCTTTGCCGAATAAAACAAAACATCAGTAGAGGTGAATTTTTCCGCCATAGCGGGCGTAACACCCCAGGAAAGCGCGAGTTTGCGCCACGTATTTTCATCGGTGGTAAGTCCGATAATATCGACCGGCGATCGGAAACGAGATACCATTCTTGCCGTCATGCCCGACAGCGAACAAGCAACGATGGCTTTCGCATCAACGTCGATCGACATACCGCAGGTCGCGTGAGAGATCGCATCGGCGGTACTCTTAATGGTAAATTCCGTTTCATAGAAGCGCGTTTTATAATCAATCGTGCCTTCGGTTGTTTCGGCAATCTTTGCCATCGTCTTGACTGCCTCAACGGGATATTTGCCCGCCGCCGTTTCACCCGACAGCATGATCGCGCTCGTACCGTCATAAACGGCGTTGGCAATATCCGAAATCTCGGCACGGGTAGGACGGGGATTCTGAATCATCGACTCCAGCATTTCGGTCGCCGTAATCACGCGCTTGCCAAGCATACGGCATTTGGTAATCAGCTTTTTCTGAATGGCAGGCAGATGTTCAAAAGGAATTTCCACGCCCATATCACCGCGCGCTACCATAATACCGTCACAGCACTCCGAAATTTCTTCGATGTGATCGACACCCGACTGATTTTCAATCTTGGCAATCAGCTCAACGTTTTCAGCGCCAAGCTCCTTTAAATAGCTCTTAACGTCAACAAGGTCCTGCTTTCTCGACACAAATGAGCAAGCAATAAAATCAACGCCCTGCTCAATACCGAAGCGAATGTCACGCTTATCCTGCTCAGACAGATACGTCTGCTTCATCACTTTACCCGGAAAGCTCATACTCTTGCGATCCGAAAGCTCACCGCCGCACTGAACGACGGTGCGAATTTCACTGCCGACAACCTCGGTAACAGAAAAGGACAAAAGTCCGTTATTCAGAAGAATCGTATCTCCGGGCAAAAGCTCCTCGGTAAGATACGGGTAGCTAACCGAAACGTGATGCTCGTCCCCCACACCTTCCTCGGTGGTAAAGGTAAAAACGTCACCGTCCGACAGCATGATCTTTCCCTTCTCAAAGGTCTTGATACGGTATTCGGGACCTTTGGTGTCAAGCATAATGGCGATCGGCATTTCAAGCTTCTCGCGCACCGTTTTGACAAGATCAATATAGCTTTTATGCACTTCGTGCGTACCGTGAGAAAAGTTCAATCTCGCGACGTTCATACCTGCGCGGGCAAGTCCCGATATAATTTCCTCACTCGCCGAAGCAGGTCCGATGGTGCATACAATTTTCGTTTTACGCATAATATCCTCCAAAGAAATCACTACTATATATTGTACACATTTTT
Source organism: uncultured Lachnospiraceae bacterium (assembly GCA_964564225.1). Taxonomy (GTDB): domain Bacteria; phylum Bacillota; class Clostridia; order Oscillospirales; family CAG-272; genus RGIG1993. Next base: position 162 of record CAZMAF010000027.1, on the reverse strand, counting down.
TTTCTTTTGTAAAGCGATTTTAAAAAGATTAAGAAAAAAGACATAAAAAAGACCTCCGCTTTTGATATGCACCCCAAAAGTCAGACACTTTTGGGGTGCATATTTTGGGAAGAAGGAGCCAAAGGTCTTATGAAAGAACGTAGGGGCAAATCCTACGGAAGT
>CAZMAF010000026.1:0-20934 GCA_964564225.1 uncultured Lachnospiraceae bacterium | reverse complement strand
GCCTTGAAGAAAGTGTAAGCCATACCGCCGCCGATGATAAGTGTGTCAACCTTTTCGATGAGGTTGTTGATAACGCCGATCTTATCGGAAACCTTTGCGCCGCCGAGAATAGCAACGAAGGGACGTGCGGGATTTTCAAGAGCCTTACCCATAACCTCGATTTCCTTCTGGATGAGGTAACCGCAAACTGCGGTTTCAAGGTAATCGGCAACGCCTGCCGTCGATGCGTGCGCTCTGTGAGCCGTACCGAAAGCGTCGTTTACGTAGATCTCTGCCATCGAAGCAAGAGCCTTTGCAAACTCGGGATCGTTCTTCTCTTCTGCGGCGTGGAAGCGTACGTTTTCAAGGAGGAGAACCTCGCCTTCCTTAAGAGCAGCAGCTTTAGCCTGCGCATCAGGACCGATAACGTCGGATGCGAGCGTTACGTTGATACCCTTAGCGGTAAGGTCGTCAGCAATAATCTTGAGAGAAAGCTTAGTGATATCGCCCTTTGCCTTTTCAAGCGCTGCGGCGGTAGCTGCTTCTCTTTCTTCCTCGGGGAGAGCCTCGATCTTCTTCTTTTCCTTCTTCGAAAGAACGAGCTTCTCGTCAAGAACGTTATGGGGTCTGCCCATGTGCGAGCAAAGGATAACCTTTGCGCCGTTATTTACGAGATACTGAATGGTCTTCATTGCGCCGACAATTCTCTTATCGTCGGTAATCTTGCCATCTTTTACGGGAACGTTGAAGTCGCATCTTGCGAGAACCTTTTTACCGGTAACAACAACGTCTTCGATGGTCTTCTTGTTGTACATAGACATAATATTCACCTCAAAATATAGATTTTAAAGATTTTCCACCTGATATACTACCACATCTTTCGGTATTTTACAATAGCTTTTTGTTATTTTTTTTGTAATTTTTACAATTTTTCCCCTTTTCACATAAGAGATAGAGCAAATATAGCACCGTTTTGTCATAGTTTTACCAAATATCAAAGTTTTACACCGAGATCAAGCGCAGCCGGAAACAACGCCCCGTATAAACCAAAACCGACAGAATACCGTTTTCCCAATGCCTCGCAATACAATCACCCCTTACTCAAAAGAGCAAGGAGTGAGGGGGTTAACTCTCGGAAGTTTCCAAGTTATCCTGTAACGTGAGTTTTTTCTTTTTGCGGTGCTGATACAGAACAATAAAAAGCCATATAGCGAAAATCAGGATAACGATCGCAACAATCGGGATAATTACAAAAGAAAGAACATAATAGAGAACGCCGGGCAAGATCGTTTTCCAAAACATTTCCGAACTTGCCCGCTGTCGTTGTTCAAGATATTCCCGATACTCTATTACAGTATAGCTTTTTTCTTGAAGCATAAAAAACGAATACTCGTACGGATACAACAAGTCGCTTTGCTGACTGTATAGAATTTTTTGCAAATTCAGCTCATAAAAATCCAAAACGATAAATGTATAGGATGATGCAACACCAAAGTTTCCACTGCACTCATACAGCAACGCTTTGCCGTGTCTTTCAGACATACCGAAACCCGACAGATTTTTCTCAAAAAAATCTTGAAAAATCAGAAAATCTATGCTATACTATACTATCTTTCTTTTTTAACCCGAAAGGAGCTTTTATGCGATTCGGTCAGATTTCATTTCCCGGCTTTGGGATCGGTCCTGTCGAAATTGATCCCGATGCTTTTTCAATTGGCGATTTTGCCATCAAGTGGTACGCCATTTTCATTGTCACGGGTATTCTCTTTGCCGCATGGTACGTCTATCATCAGGGACGAAAGCTCGGACTTTTACTCGACGACCTGCTCGACTGCGCCCTCTACGTTGTCTTTCCTGCGATCATCTGCGCGCGCCTCTACTACGTCATTTTCAAAAAGCTTGAAAATCCCAATCTCTACACCACCTTTGCCTCATGGTTTGACATCCGCTCAGGCGGTCTTGCCATCTACGGAGGCATCATCGGCGGCGCAATCATCGCCCTCGTCGTTTTACACCTCAAAAAAATCCGCATCGCGCCCTTCTTCGATCTGATGGCGCCGGGCGTTATGGTCGCGCAAGCCATCGGCAGATGGGGCAACTTTATGAATATCGAGGCGCACGGCGGCGAAACCGACAACATCTTCCGTATGGGTATTCTCTCGGGCGGCAAGGAAATTTTCGTCCATCCCACCTTTTTATACGAATCCCTCTGGAATCTTGTCGGCTTTGCTCTCATCCTGCTTTTTTATTACAAGCTCCGCCTCAAAAAGTTCGACGGACAGATCGTTCTGTCCTACTTCGCGTGGTACGGTCTTGGCAGAGCATGGATCGAAGGGCTACGCACCGACTCGCTCTATATCGGCTCAAGCGGCATCCGCGTATCTCAGCTCATCGCCGTACTCTTTTTCCTCACAGCCACCGCCGCCCTCGTCTTCTTTCTTATCCGTCTGAAAAAACCTTTCATCGCCGACTGCATCTATCAGGAAAACGCCAAGCACTACGCTGACGGCATCAAAGCAAAAGAAAAATACGAAGCCAAACGAAACGCAAAAAAAACCAATCATACAAAAATCAATCAGGAGGATTCGGACAGTATTCAACAGAACAATGTCTGACAAGTCAGCTTATGTATACACTCATTGACGGCAAAGCCGTCAGCTTTAACAAACGCCAGAGCATTGCCGCAAGCGTAAAAAAACGCATCGAAGAAGGCAAACGCATTCCCGGACTCGCCGTCGTCATCGTAGGCGAAGACCCTGCCTCGCAGGTTTACGTCAGAAACAAACACAAGGCGTGCGAAGAAGTCGGTTTTCTTTCCTCTGTCTACCGTCTGCCCGAGGAAACCACTGAAAAAGAGCTTCTGACGCTCATCGAAGCGCTCAACGCCGACAACGAGATCGACGGCATTCTCGTGCAGCTTCCCCTGCCCCGACACCTTGATCCCAAAACGGTAATCGCGCATATTGATCCTTTAAAAGACGTCGATGCCTTCCATACCGAAAACGTCGGCAAAATCATGCTCGGCGAAGAAGGCTTCGCCCCCTGCACCCCCTCGGGCGTTATGACACTTCTCGAAGCATACGGCATTGATCCTGCCGGCAAAGAATGCGTCGTAGTCGGCAGAAGCAATATCGTCGGTAAGCCGATGGCAATGCTGCTCCTTCACAAAAATGCCACCGTCACCATCGCACATTCAAGAACAAAAGACCTTGCAAGCGTTACCCGCCGCGCCGATATACTCGTCGTTGCCGTCGGGCGCGCCAAATTCATCACCGCCGATATGGTAAAAGAAGGCGCTGTCGTCATCGACGTCGGTATGAACCGCGACGAAAACGGCAAGCTCTGCGGCGACGTCGATTTCACGGCGGTCGCTCCGAAAACAAGCTTTATCACGCCTGTCCCCGGCGGTGTCGGTCCGATGACCATTACCACGCTTCTCGAAAACACACTCTTTTCCGCCGAACGCCAAAACTGAAACAAACACAAAACCGCCCGCATTTCCTTGCCAAAACCAATGGAACTGCGGGCGGTTTTCCATTCAAATCCGTCAGTACGTTCTGCGTCATGATATTTACAGTCTGTTTGCTATTTATTTACATTCTTTTAACAACAATATCTTTCATTTTGTATAAAAAAAGTGTATACTTAAAGTGAATAAATATCCATATTCTGCTATTACCCGCATCACTGTAATTGGGATTACTTGTGGTTTGAATTTTCGAGGAGGATTTTTCATGTCAGAAATTATATCCATTGTTTCGCTCGCCGTCAATGTGATTGCGTTGGCACTCATATTACTCGGTATCTTGCTCGGCATAAAACGCGGACTGCTGCATTCTTCTTTTCGCCTTGCCGCCGTCATCCTTGCCGCCGGCGTATCCATCATTGTCGCGCGTGTGCTTCGTTCTGCCGTCGCCAACCTGATCTCAGAGCTATTGCTCGAAGGACAGCTCGACCCCACCGTTCAGGAAGTTCTGAACGCAAGCCCCACGGCAACCGAACTTGTTACTAAGCTTCCCGGCGCGCTCATCGCGCCTCTCATCTTTTTTATATGCTTCCTTTTGCTCAATTTCATCTTCTACCTGATCTATAAGATTCCGAAACGCCTTACCCGTCCCTTAAAACAAAAAATCGCACAGTCGCGTATGGGCAAAATGCAACTTGACCGTGTATTCGGCGCAATCGTATCGGTTGCCGCAAGCTTTTTGATTGTTGCATGCTTTCTTGCTCCCTTCTCGGGCTACGTTTCCTTTGCAGACGAGATCGTTACCGAGCTTGAAAACGTTTCGATCGACAAAGACGTCGACAGTATGATCGTCGAGATCGACGAGGACTACCTCACGCCCGTTAAGAACAACGTAGCTCTCTCGGTCGCCGGAACGGTGATGAACCCCATCGTTTTTGATGCCGTAACCTCCTCGGAAATCAACGGCTACGACGTCGTATGGAGCGGAGAAATCGCCTATCTTGCCGACACCTACGGCACGGTAAAGCCCCTGATTGACACAGGCTTTGACCTCGGGCAATTCGGTGAAAGCGAAGCTACGGCACTGCGCGCCTTTGCCGAAAACTTCGACAATTCCGTACTCATTCCTCATATTATTGCAGAACTCCTGCCCACGATGGCAGCAAACTGGAATCGCGGCGAAGACTTCATCGGTATCGAAAATCCCGCAAACTCCGCACCCAGTCAGCTTCAGCCGATGATGGGTACGATGGTAGACGTGCTGGAAACCACCACATACGAAACGCTCCCTGAAGATATTACCACGCTGACCGAGCTGCTCGCTACCCTTTCCGAAAGCGGAACGCTCACTATGTTCGGTGAAGACATTTCCGCTCAGGACATTGTTACGGCGCTTTCAAAGCCCGGACTTATCTCAGGACTCATCGACAATCTCTACCTCAACGAGCATATGCGTGCGCTCGTCACCGATATCGCAAATCTCGGTTTTGATGCCATCAGTTCCTCACTGAATATCCCCACAGACAGCGAAGCCGTGCGCGCCGAGCTTTCCGTGAAAATCAATGATGCCGTTCAGAAGACCGACTCTATTGATGACTACGACGGAAAAATCACCTCCCTCTCGGCAGACATTGGCAATCTTTTTGAAAAATACGGCGTATCGTCTGACAAAGATACCGCTAAACTCTATGCCGAATGTATCGTCGGTGTCGGTCCGATCGCAACCGACAATGCCGACTCGATTACCGTAGACTACTTCACAATCATCAATACTGCTCTGAACGAAGAGCTTGCCAATCTCGCGCTGACCAACGCTCCCGTATATGCCCGGACGCCCGTCAATGCCAAAGTCAAAGAAGCTGTTGCGGCATATCTTGCTACCGCAGGTAACGATGCCGCTCAAAACGCCGCTAAGATTGCAAATCAGATCCGCGGCGAAGAAAAACTCCAACACGCCGTTATCACGCTTGAAGACATCCATCTTTCCGCCGAAGAAATGGGAATGATGTCTATGGAAGATATCCACAAACAGAGCCAATCGCTTGAGGATATCGTTACGATACTTTCCACCGTTATGACCTTTGACGAAGAAGGCGCGTTCTCGATCGACATTCAAAAAATTGATGCCAACGCGCTTTCCGATGCGCTCTTCCGTCTTTCCTCGACGGGTACGGATGCCGAAGGACACGAGGTTCACAACATCGCGCACGCCATCACAGGTGTCGTAAAATATTCGCTGTATCAGGTTGGTATTAACGCCGCCGCCGCAAACGACCTCGTCAACCACATGACAACCGAACGCACCGACGAAACGAAAAAGAATCCTCTTTCCTCGGCTTTGGTAGTTCTGACCGTCGTACAACCCGATCAGGAGATGACTGCCGATGAAATGAAGGAAAACATCACGACAATGGTGCAGGACCTTGACAAGGAAACCGCCAAAGTTCTTTCCGATTGCATTTCCACCAATCTTCTCAACTCCTTCATTTCAAACGAGTTGCCCGCCGAACAGACCGATGCGATCGTAACCGTCACGAAGGACATTATCAACAGTTTTGGTGAACAGACCGAAAACCTCACGGAAGAACAGCTTGAAGCCGAAAGCGCGTATATACAAACCATTTTCGATCTTGCCGTCAACGCCAACCAGGAACAAACGGATCCCCTCTTCAGCACCGAAGAAAACGACTCCTCCAAGCTGAATATGTCCGCCGACGATTTCGTAGACACCATCAAGCACTCGGTTATCATTTCAAATACCGTCGTCAATGAAACCGAAAGCCTTAAGACAGCTATCAACAACGGAATGCCTGAATCTGACAAGGAATTGCTTTTGGAAGCTATCGAAAAAGACACCGAGCTTTCCGAAGACCTCAAAAACGCGCTTCTTGACGTATTCCAGCTCGACAACCTTGCTTCCGGCGATCTTCCTTCCGGTGACCTCGGTGATCTTGGCAAATAAGCCGACCAATCAAAAAAAAGCATTAAAATTCATAAAAAAAATTATGGGGAATTTGTCAAAAACCACTTGACAAGTTCCCCTTTCTTCTGTATAATATATCGTGCCGCATAATGTCGTGGCCCGAAAAAAGGTTCAAACCTTGCCCGACTTAGCGAGTCTTGCATCCAAGTGATGCTTTATGAAAGTGAGGTGCTTTTCGTGTACGCAATCATTGTAACGGGCGGAAAGCAGTACAAAGTCAGCGAAGGCGATATCGTCTTCATCGAAAAACTTACTGCTGAAGAAGGCGAAACCGTGACTTTTGACCAGGTTCTCTCCGTATCGAAGGAAAATGGCGACTTTACTGTCGGCTCTCCCTTTGTTGCCGGTGCTACCGTAACTGCCAGCGTCGTTAAAAACGGCAAAGGTAAGAAGATTTACGTTATGAAGTACAAGGCAAAGAAGAACGAGAAGAAGAAGATCGGTCACAGACAGCCTTATACCAAGGTTCAGATCCAGACCATTTCCCTGTAAGATATGACGAAATTCGTTTTTTACAAACGGGAAGGCGTTTATTACGGCTTTCGCGAAAGCGGACACACAGGCTTCGGCGAAGAGGGTGACGACATTCTCTGCGCAGCCCTGTCTGCAATGACGATGCTGTTAATTAACGCTATCGAGGTTTCCTACGCCTCGGACGTCGAGTATACGATCGACGATGACTCCGCTGATATTACGTTTTTTGCAAGAGGCGCGCTTGCCGAATTTGAGGCAGATGAAAAGAAACGCTATGCGGTAGCAGGTCTTATGTACGCCTTCTATCTGCAAATCAACGATCTCTTGGAAGACTATTATGATTATATCGACGTCAGCGAAGTCGAAGAATAGGGAATATTACGTAACGGAGGTAATACTGGTATGTTGAGAATCAGTTTGCAATTCTTTGCCCACAAAAAAGGTGTGGGTTCTACAAAGAACGGCAGAGACAGTGAATCGAAGCGCCTTGGTGTCAAAAAGGCTGACGGTGCGTCTGTTATTGCAGGCAATATCATCGTAAGACAGAGAGGCACGCACATCCACCCCGGCAAGAACGTCGGTATCGGTAAGGATGATACTCTTTTCGCTCTGATTGACGGAACCGTTAAATTCGAGCACGCTACAAAGGATAAGAAGCGCGTAAGCGTTTATCCCGCAGAGTAAGCTTCACACTGCTTTTGCAACAAGATTAAAATAAAAACCGTAGGTTAAACCTACGGTTTTTATTTTTGCACAAATATTCTCTGCAGTTTAAGGGAATCCGTTCCCTCAAACCCCTTCCTTGCGCGTGTAGGCATAGGTCTTCTTCGTCAGAATATTACCCGCATCGTCGTAGGTATATACAAAAGTATAATTCGCAACCGCGTTGTTCTCGCGAAGGAGCCGGTTCAGGTTGTCATAGGTGTAGGAATATTTCAATACACCGCCAAACACGTAATACTGTAACGATTGACTGACAAGTCCTGCCGAATTGCAGGTGGCTTTATCAACGAAAATAATCTCGACCGCGCCGCCATAATAAAAAAAGAATTGCCAGAAATACCGATAAGGTCCTTATCCGATATGTATACCGTATCATAATCGTATTTCCTTATGCATGTCGGATTGTTAAATACTAAAAACAATACGCTCAAGCCACGGCAGTCTCATCCCTTCTTTAATATTTTTATTCTTCAACTCGATTATACAATTCAAACCAAAAAAATCAAGCGGGTTTCATTAATTATTGAAAGAAATTTCATATATTTCCCGTATAAACTCAAGCGATCGGGCCATACTAATAACGCCAGACGGCAAAAAACCTTGAAAGGATATTTTTTCATGAAAGACTATTCTACCTGCAGCAACGCCAATCCTGCAATCGAATGCACCGTTACCAAATGCAAGTATCATTGCGACTCGAAAGACTACTGCTCGCTTAACAAAATTCAGGTTGGTACGCATGAAGCGAATCCCACCGAAAAAAAATGCACCGACTGCAACTCGTTTGAAGCAAAATAACAAAAAATCCGTATCGGCTTTCCGATACGGATTTTTAATTAAAGTGTAGTGGAAATGATCGAAAACACGATCAGAACAAGCTGTAACACAAAGGAAAACGGCACAAGAACCGTAAATTTGATATGCTTGGTCTTGTGACGGAACACATACATACCGACAAGCGCACCAATCGAACCAAACGCAAAGGAGAGTCCGATAAGCGTTGCCTCAGGCGTACGCCACTTACCTTTTTTCGCCTTCTGCTTATCGGCGTAATAGGCGACGAGAGAAATGAGATTCATCACAAGAAGCGCCGCTAAAATCACAAGCGGATAGTCTAAAATGAACTGTCCGATCACCTTAAAAATTGCCATAGCACACTCCTCAGCCGATAAAGCCGATCTTCTTATAAACCTTGCGCATCGTCTTCATTGCAAGATAAGAAGCAGTTTCCGCGCCCTTCTTCATAATCGACTCAAGATACGCTTTATCGCCCATCAGCCGCGCAAATTCCGCTTGTAACGGTGCAAGACCGTCGGCAACTGCCTCACCGACCGCCATTTTGAAATCGCCGTAGCCCTTACCGTCAAATTCACGTTCGATTTCCTCGTGACTTTTACCGGTAAAGCAGGAGTAAATATTCATAAGATTGTTGATGCCGTACTTACCCTCAGCATATCGCACGACGGTATCCGAGTCGGTAACGGCGCGTTTGAACTTTTTGAGAAGCTCCTGACGGCTGTCGAGAATACGAACAGAACCGAAATCGGTATCACTCTTCGACATCTTCTTTTCAGGCTCGGAAAGCGACATAATCTTCGCGCCTGCCTTGGGAATAAAGCCCTCAGGAACTTTAAAGACGTTGCCGTAAATACCGTTAAAGCGATTGGCGATGTCACGTGCCAACTCAAGATGCTGCTTCTGATCCTGACCGACGGGAACGAGATCGGTCTGATACAGAAGAATATCTGCCGCCATCAGCGCAGGATAGGTAAAAAGCCCCGCATTAACGTTGTCGGCGTTTTTCGCGCTCTTGTCCTTGAACTGCGTCATACGCGAAAGCTCACCAAACATCGTGTAGCAGTCCAACACCCAACCAAGCTGTGCGTGAGCAGGAACGTGCGACTGCACGAAAAGCGTACATTTCCCGGGATCAATGCCTGCGGCAAGATAGAGCGCAAGAAGCTCGTAGGTGTTTTTACGAAGCTCGGCAGGAACCTGTCTTACCGTGATGGCATGCATATCCACAACACAGTAAATGCAATCGTAAGTGTCCTGAAAACCGATCCAGTTTTTAATCGCGCCAAGATAGTTGCCGAGCGTTAAATTACCGCTCGGCTGAATGCCCGAAAAGATCGTGGGCTTTTTCACCGTTTCATTGGGAAGGAGTATTTCTGCCATAATGAGTACCCTTTTCTATATCAAATCTATTAGTTTTTTGCATTTTCAAGCATTTCGCTGACAAGCTCGCCAAGCAGCTTCACACCGTTTACAATCTGCTCCTCGGTGGGTGTTGCATACGTCAGACGGAAGGAATGCGACATACCGCTGTCTTCAGGGTCAAATGCCGTACCGGGTACGACGGCAACGAAGCGCGAAAGCGCCTTTTGTACAAACTCGGTAAGGTCGATCGACTCGGGAAGCGTGCAATAAAGGAAAAGACCGCCCTCAGGGCGCGTATAGCTGACAACATCAGGCATATACTCATCAAGCGCCTTGAGCATAATATCGGATTTTCTCTTGTAAATCGCACGGATCGAAGCAATATGCGCATCGAGATCATAGCGCGTTACGAAAGCGTGGCAAAGCATCTGAAAAAAATGATTGGTATGTACGTCCTCAACCTGCTTTGCGACCACGATCTTCTGTGCGATAACATCCGGAGCCGAAAGGAAGCCGATACGCATACCTGCCGACAATACCTTTGAAAAAGAACCGCAATACACAACGATACCCTCGGTATCAAGACTCTTGATCGTAGGGATTTCCTCACCCGCAAAACGAAGCTCGCCATAAGGGTTGTCTTCTAAAATAATGAGCGAATACTTCTTTGCGATCTCATAAATCGCCTTTCTCTTTTCAAAAGAGGTGGTAATGCCCGCGGGATTATGGAAGGTCGGAATAAGATAAAGAAGCTTTGCGTTGGGATTTTCCTTGCAAGCCGCCTCAAGCTTTTCAAGATTGATACCGTCTGCATCCATATCCACGCCAACAAGCTTCGCGCCATTGGAACGGAATGCGTTAAGCGCGCCGATGAAGGATGGATTTTCACAGATCACAACGTCGCCCTCGTTGCACATCACCTTGCAGGTGAGTTCAATACCCTGCTGACCGCCCGATACAACGAGCGTGGTATTGCCTTCCCTCTTGCAACCGAAACGCGCCGCCATACGCTCTGTGAGAAACTCACGCAAAGGAGGAAACCCCTCGGTAATACCGTACTGCAAGGCACGGGTTGCGTCAAACGCGAAAATTTCAGCCGAAAGCTCACCAAACGCCTCAGCGGGAAAACTCTCTGCCGCGGGATTGCCCGCTGCAAACGCAATAATGCGCGGGTCTGTCAAGCTCTTGAAGATCTCACGGATCGCCGAGGGCTTCATGGTTTTCAATTTATTGGAAATCTGATACTCTGCCATACGATAAACGCCTTTCTTGCTTTTTCACTGTATATACCGTTATTCTATCATTTTTCCCACCGTATTGCAAGAGGAAGATACAAAAAAAGAGTTGATTTCATCGAAATTTTATGCTATGATATATAAAGTAATCATTCCCGAAAGGTACAAACTATGAACGACTATATCCCCACCCCCGAAAACCAACCCGATAAGACAAACACTTCCGACACGCTCGATGCCATCCGTCATCGCAACGCATCGCGTGAAGACGGTAAGAAACCGCAAGCAGAAGAATATATCCACGAAGAAAAGGATTTATCCTACGTCGACGAAGATAAACTCACCGTCGGAAAAATCATCAAATATATCGCCGTCGGCTGTATCGTACTGCTCTTTGCCGTACTCATCTACCGTATATCGTCGCAGAACAAACTGTATAACGACTATTTCATCTGGACCGACGAGGCGATCGCAGCTTATCAGGAAAAAGAAGAGCTGACCGTCTGGATACAGAAAATGGCAAGCTACCACGTCAATACCGAATACGACGAAAATTATAACGCCCTGCAAACGCTCGACTTTGTCTACTACCCGTACAGCGACCCCGATACCGACACCAAAAGTGAGGATTTCGAGGGTTGCTTCATGGTAGGACTGCCAATGTATATCGAAGAAACGAAGCAGTTTGTCATTACCTTCCGCATCAACCGTACCGCGAAAACCCACTTAAAAAATCATTATTCACTCAATTATGAGCCGACGGGCGACGTTTACCGCTTTTCCTTAAGCGACGGCGCAAAAACCTATACCGATTACGACTATATCACCTTCTCGAAAAACAGCTATTTCTACTACCGCCTCGTGTTTAACGGCGTAGACTACCAAAACGTCACGGGCTATAAGGACATTGATAGCACCTCGATTACCGAGCTTGATCTCTCGATCTATTTCAAATATAAATACAACGAGGCAAGTCCCGCCGCTACCATCACGGTGGCAAACGGCTATTGCCCGATTGAAAAATACGAGATCAAGGATGCCCTGCCTGCAAAAAAAACCGAGGGACTCCTCCCCTCTCCCGCCAATACCGAAGAATAAGGATATTTTTATGAAACTTCCCATCAAAAAAACCACGCTTTCCTACCGTTGCCCCCACTGCGGCGCAACCGTCCTCAGCCTCGTTGGTATTTTCGCGCTTTCGGGTGATATGCTTAAGCTGAAATGCACCTGCGGCAAAAGCGAAACTGTCGTAACCTACACAAACGACCGCAAGCTCCGTCTTGCCGTTCCCTGTATCGCATGCCCCAAGCCACACCACTATACGCTCGGACAAAACACTTTTTTCGCGCGTGAGGAAGGTGTCTTCCGTCTACCCTGCCCCTATACGGGCATCGACGTTTGCTTTATCGGTAAGCAGGATGCCGTTTCAGCGGCTGTCGAAACCTCAAACGCCGAACTTTTGAAGCTGCTTCAGGACTCGGGTATGGAGGACGTATCAAAAATGCGCGGCGAAGAAGACGAGGATGAACTTCGCTCGGAAAATCCGCTGCTTGACGACGTGGTACAATATACCCTGCGTGCCCTCGAGGACGAGGAAGCTATCCACTGTCACTGTGAAGAAAAAAACGAGCGTGGCAGCTATTCCTACCGCATCCATCACGGCAGAGTCAGCGTGGAATGCGAAAAATGCAGCGCGATCGCCGTTCTGCCCATGGCAGGTGTCAACTCGGCAGACGACTTTTTACAACTCACCGAATTAAATCTCGAATGATGTAACAACCCAGAGAAAACTCCATACTATGATAGAGGAAGGGCGTTCCCCTTCTTATTCAAAACAGCGGAGGTTTCTTATGAACTGTCTTTGCCATCTCTTTGACGACAGCACCCTTTGGGTTATCATCATCGCCGTAATTCTGCTCGCTCTGTTCTGCAACGGCAACGGCTGCGGCTGCTACAATTCATCGAACAACGGCTGCGGCTGCGGCTGCAACTAATATTCACCGGCTATCCGGCTATCTGCCCGAGGGCAGATAGCCTTTTTTTATCCGTATTTTATAAAATAGAAAATTCAAGAGAAAAAAGCAAAAAAACACTTGATTTTTCTTTAAAATTGTATTATGATATATCTGTATGTGATTTAATGGCATACTATAAAAGAACTAATCATCATGGCGATGTTATCCGTCCTCAATGACGGTCAGAACTCAGGTATCAAAGGAGATTCATCATGTCTAACTTTAAAAGAATTGCCGTGCTTACCTCGGGCGGTGATGCGCCCGGTATGAATGCTGTCGTCCGCTCGGTTACCCGCTATGCGCTTGCAGGCGGAGTAGAAGTTGTCGGCGTATTTGAAGGCTACAAGGGACTCATGGCAGGCGATATGAAGCTCTTTAAGGAAAGAGACGTATCGAATATCATCACACACGGCGGCACGATGCTGTATTCCGCAAGAAGCGAAGAATTCCGTTACGAAGAAGGCTTGCAAAAAGCACTTAAGACCTGCCGCGATAACGGCATCGACGGTCTTGTTGCCATCGGAGGCGACGGTACGTTCCGTGGCGCAACCGATCTGAGTGTCAGAGGTCTTCCCTGCATCGGCATTCCCGCTACCATTGATAACGATATTTCGGCAACCGATGCCACCATCGGTTGTGATACCGCAATGAACACCACCATCGAGATGGTTGACCGTCTGCGCGACACTTGCGAATCGCACGCAAGATGTAACATCGTTGAGGTTATGGGCCGACATTCCGGTTATATCGCACTGCATTCGGGTATTGCCGTCGGCGCATCCGCAATTCTTATGCCCGAGATCGAATTTGACGAATCGCAAATTATCGAAAAGCTCCTCGCTTCCAAGGCATACGGCAAGCGTAACTTCATTATTCTCGTATCGGAAGGTCTTGGTGACTACGGCATCGGCTTCACCAAAAGAGTAGAAGAAGCAACCGGTATTGAATCGCGCTTTGCAAGGCTCGCTCACGTCGTCAGAGGCGGCTCGCCCACACTCCGCGACAGAGTCATGGGCTCGGAAATGGGCGTTGAAGCGGTTAAACTTCTGCTTGCCGGCAAAAGCAACCGCGTCGTTTGCCTGCGCCGGAACAAGATTGTCGATATCGACATCAACTATGCACTCACGCTCGACAGAATGTATAAGGGTAAGATGAAGCCCGAGGAACTCGCTCCCTATACCGAATTTCAGATCAAGGAAATGCGCGACTACTGTTCCCAGAAACGCGCCGAACTCGAGCATTACTACAAGATTGCAATGGATATTTCCAAATAATGAAAAACCGCCTTTCGGCGGTTTTTCTTTTTGGGATTTCCCAAGAAATATTTGACAAATCCTTCAGTCTATGCTATCATAGAAAAAAGAAAAGATGTGTGAGGCAAACGATGTTAACCAAAACCTATTCCGCCGCTTTGTTCGGCGTTGACGGCATTTTAGTCACGATCGAAACAAAATTCGACGATAAGCTCCCGAAATACGAGGTAGTCGGTCTGCCCGATAACTCGGTCAAGGAGTCAAACGAGCGCATTTACAACGCCATCGTTTCAAGCGGACTCAAATTCCCCTACGGCGCGATCGTCATCAATTTAGCTCCCGCCGACATCAAAAAGACGGGCTCGGCATTTGACCTTGCAATGCTCGTCGGTATTTTGTCAGCCGGCAGAGTGATCAAAAACGAAGTATCCGACAAATGCTTCATCGGTGAGCTCTCGCTGTCAGGCGAGGTCAGAGGGGTCCGAGGTGTTCTCTGTATGTGTATTGCCGCGCGCAATAGCGGCATCAGAAAGATATACGTTCCGAGCGCCAACGCCGCCGAAGCCTCTGCCGTCGAAGGCGTTGAAGTCTACGCCATCGACGACGTCAAAACCCTCGTTTCGCATCTGAACGGCTTTATCGAGCTTACCCCCACATCCTTTGACAGCGCAATCTTAACAGCCAAACGCGCAGGCGGTCCCGATTTTGCCGACGTCAAGGGACAGGAGCGCGCCAAGCGCGCCATTGAGATCGCTGCGGCAGGCGGTCATAACATCCTTCTGATCGGACCTCCCGGCACGGGTAAATCCATGCTTGCCAAGCGTATTCCCTCGATACTCCCCGAAATGACCTTCTCGGAAGCACTCGAAACCACACAAATTCACTCAATCGCAGGGACTCTCCCCGCAGGCGAGTCGCTCATCGTCACGCGTCCCTTCCGCTCACCGCACCACACGATGTCGTCGGCAGCACTATCGGGCGGCGGCTCAATCCCGATTCCCGGCGAGGTATCACTTGCGCACAACGGCGTACTCTTTCTCGATGAACTTCCCGAATTTTCAAAGCAAGTCACCGAAACCCTCCGTCAACCGCTTGAGGATGGCTCGATCACCATCAGCCGCGCTATGGGGCGCTTTCGATTTCCGTCAAACTTTATGCTCGTCTGCGCGATGAATCCCTGCCGTTGCGGCTATTTCGGTCACCCCACACGCGCCTGCACCTGCAAGCCGCTCGACATCAAAAAATATATGTCGAAAATATCAGGACCGCTCCTCGACCGCATCGACATTCAGATCGAAGTCCCATCCCTTTCCTTTGAGGACCTCACCGACGCATCTCCTGCCGAAAGCTCTGTGACAATCCGTGAAAGAGTCAATACAGCGCGCCAATTTGCCCGCGACCGCTTTCAGAAAGACGGCAAAGACATCTTCTCGAACTCAGCTATGTCTTCACCCGACATCCGCAAATACTGCGCCCTCGACGAATCCGCCGCCGCCCTTCTGCGCGCTGCCTTTGATGCGATGGGACTTTCCGCAAGAGGTCACGACCGCATTCTCCGCGTTGCACGCACCGTTGCCGACCTCGACAGCTCGGAAAACATCACCGCCGCCCACATTGCCGAAGCAATCCAGCTTCGCTCGCTTGATCGAAAGTATTGGTGAAAACACACCGAACAAACCCTCCGCGCACCCTTCTTCAAAAGCTTTTAGATCGTGTGATGTTTTCAAAAAACTCCCACAAGGCAAATAAAAACAGCTTCTTTTGTAAGCGCTCGCGTTTTTCGACAGAGCCTGCAAAAGAAGCGTTTGTTTTATAAAATTACTTTCCCTTATCTCATTTCCATCTTCCCGATCGCACAAAGCCATGCCTTTAAATCGTCGAAATCGCCGTGGGGAACGGTTGAAAGATCGACACCCTTGCGGTTAACGAGGCTATGCGTTAAAAGAAAAACGGGAATACCGAGCTTTGCCGCCGCCATATCCTCCTCGGCATCATTGCCCACCATCACGACTTCGTCCGGCGTAAGACACAGCTTTGCGAGCAACTCGGTAAAATATTCAGGATTCGGCTTACAGCGCGTAAAATCCTCAAAGGTTGAGATCATTTCAAAATCGCCAACCGAAAGTCCTGCCCACGCAACGCGCTGATGCGTTGCAGTCTTCGGAAACATGGGATTTGTAGCAAGAACGGCTTTCAGTCCTAAATTCCTGACGAGCGCGATCACCTCTGCCGCCTCAGGCGCAACACCGACCGATTTCCGCACGCGCGGAAAATCCTTTTCATAAAATTCCTCAAACACCGAAACGTCACGTCTTCCCTTTTCACCGTAAGCATCGGTAAAAACGCGCCAGAACACCGCCTCGTTTTTCTCGTCGGTCGTATTCTTCATCATCGCCTTCATGCCGCGCCAGATCACCGCCGTGAGTTCCTCTTTGTCATAGCCGTAATATGACAGTTTTTCGGCAAGCGCGCCGAAATAGGTAGCAACGAACATATCCTGATTCATCGGCAAGAGCGTGCCGTCGAGATCAAATAATACGGTAGTAATTTTCATAAACAGTATCCTCACTCAAAACTTTGTTTCTATTATAGCATACCGCCTCCCATTTGACAAGAGAAAAAACCTTCCATACGGAAGGTTTTTTTATTACGAATTTTTCAGCTTTGCCTGCGCTTTCAGACGGTTTGCGGTATTAAGGATCGTCTTTCTCAGACGGATGCTCTTGGGCGTTACCTCGATCAACTCGTCAGGCGCGATATACTCAATCGCCTCTTCAAGCGACATCAGGCGGGGAGGCGTGAGAATGAGCTTTTCGTCAGCGCCCTTGGAACGAATAGCCGTGAGCTGCTTGGTCTTACAGGGGTTCACGGTAATATCACCGATCTTGGGGTTTTCACCCACAATCATACCCTCGTAAACAGGAGTCTGCACCGTCACGAACATATCGCCTCGCTCCTGCGTATTGTAAAGACCGTAAGACGTCGTCACGCCATCCTCGGAAGCAACGAGCGAACCGGTATAACGCGATACGATATCGCCCTTGTAGGGAGCGTAGCATTCAAAGGTGGTATTGAGAATGCCCTCACCGCGCGTATCGGTCATAAATTTAGAACGGTAACCGAACAAACAGCGGGTGGGGATAAGATATTCGATACGCATACGGCTGCCATGAAGCTCCATTTTTTCAAGCTCTGCGCGGCGTGCGCCGAGCTTTTCAATAACAGGGCCGGTAAACTCCTCGGAAACGTCAATATAAACGCGCTCGATCGGCTCACAGCGCACACCGTCGATTTCCTTATAAATAACACGGGGCGCGGAAACGGCAAGCTCGTATCCCTCGCGGCGCATATTTTCAATCAGTACCGAAAGATGCATTTCGCCTCGACCGCAGACCTTGAAGCTATCGGTCGTTTCACCGTCGGTCACACGGAGCGATACGTCCTTTAACAGCTCGCTGTAAAGACGGTCGCGGATCTGACGTGAGGTAACGAATTTACCCTCTCTGCCCGCAAAGGGAGAATTATTGACCATAAAGGTCATTTCGAGCGTAGGCTCTGAAATTTTCACAAAAGGAACGGGATCAATATGATCGGAAACGCAGACGGTATCACCGATATTGATATTTTCAGCGCCCGAGAAGCATACGATGTCACCGGGAGCGGCAGACTCGCAATTCACACGCTTCAAGCCATCAAACTGATAGAGCGATACGACCTTCGTTTTCTTTTTATAATCGGGATTGTGATAATTGCAAAGCATCACCTCCTGGCCAACACGGATCGTCCCGTTTTCCACTCTGCCGATACCGATTCTGCCAACGTAGTCGTTATAGTCGATCGAAGAAACAAGAAGCTGTAAGGGGGCCGTTTCATCGCCTTCCGGCGCAGGAATATACTCGAGAATGGTATCGAGCAAAGGACGGAGATCCTCGCCCTGCTCGTCGGGGGAGTAAGATGCCGTACCGGCTCTGCCCGAGCAAAAAAGCATTGGGGAATCAAGCTGCTCATCGGTCGCATCAAGGTCCATCAGAAGCTCCAGCACCTCGTCAATAACCTCATGAATACGTGCATCCGGCTTGTCAATTTTATTAACAACAACGATCACACGATGGTTAAGCTCCAGCGCCTTCTGCAAAACGAAGCGTGTCTGAGGCATCGGACCCTCCGCCGCATCAACAAGCAGAAGAACGCCCGAAACCATCTTCAGAATTCTTTCGACCTCGCCGCCAAAGTCAGCATGTCCGGGGGTATCAATCACGTTGATTTTGGTATCCTTATAATGAATCGCCGTATTTTTAGCAAGAATCGTAATGCCGCGCTCACGTTCCAAATCATTGGAATCCATCACACGCACAGTCGTTGACTGATTATCGCGGTATACGCCGCCCTGCTTCAGCATTTCGTCAACCAACGTCGTTTTGCCGTGGTCAACGTGCGCGATGATCGCAATATTTCTCAAATCGTTTCTGATCAAAGCTTTATCTCTCTCTTTCTTTCACTTCATTTCTGATTAACCAATCAATTTTAGCACAAAGTCCTGAAAAATGGAATACCTTTTTGAAAAAAAGTTGATTTTTCTTTCAATTTATGATAAAATATTTTCAGGAAGAGGTGATTTTGTGTTCAAATTTCTCAAAAGAAAGCCAAAAAACGAAAACAGCGTTGCTTTCCGTCGTGAAATGGCAAAAAAGCTCGACGGTAAGCACATCAAATACGTCGGCGAGCGCATCAACAACGAGGAGCTGATCATCGGCAGGGACGGCGGACTGAACCTCAGAGGCGGCGAGCTGATCGTCTTCGCCTCGGGTATCGTGGTCTTCCGCGCCGCAGTCGACGATCTCTCAGCATCCGAGCTGATGAGCGGTGACGGCGTCATTCTCACGGCGCACGACCTTGAAAACGGCGGCGTATACCGCTCGGTCGTCGCCTATTACAGCTATTACCGAAAATGATTGCTTGAGGGATATACGACGAGCTTACCCTCGCCGTTGACGGTGGCAAGAAACACGTCGGCGAGCTTATTGCCGCTCTCGTCAAGCGACTTTTTCAGCCAAACGTCATTTTTTCCCGCGCTTTTCAAATTGTCGTCAAGCACTATGCCATCATAGATCACACTGATCGGCGCAAATGCGGGCGCGCTCTGCCGCGCGCGAAAGCTCTGAAGCGTTAAAGGCTCGTCATCGCTTTTTACAAGCACCGAAAGCTTACCGCTCGGCTCAAGCTGAGCAGAGGCAAGCCTATCAATATCGTAATAGCCTGCCACACGGCACATTTCCTGAAATTCGCTGATCGAAACCTGCGCTTTTTTGAAATTTTCCTTTAAAAACTTCCCGTTTTTAAAAAGCACGGTGGGCGTTCCCGAAAAAAAACGGCGCGCACGAATGTATTTACGGTCAATCATGTTCATCACAAAAACCGAAACGCCGTAGATCGTCATAGCGATAATGCCTACCCAGATATTTTCATCAATCCCGATTGCCATTTCAGAAGCAATCGACCCGATCACCATACCGTTAATATAATCAAAAAGGCTCATATTGGACAATTGCCGCTTGCCGATCAGCTTGGTAAAGAAAAACAAAGCAACAAGCGACACCACCGAATATATGACCGTACGAATATATAACATACCAACCTCCCAAACACAAGTCTATACAATTATTTACAAATTTGCCTCAAATTATCAAAAAACACCCCTTGAAAAGAAGCAAAATTTATAGTATAATATTGGCAACGACTATGAAAATAAAGGAGAGAGCCATGCAGGATAATTTTTCTATGCTCGGTAACGATAAAAACGAAAGCACAATTACCTTTGAGGTGCAGAGCGAGGACGAGCTTGAAATCCGTCACATTCTTCTTGAGGTATACGACGCACTTACCGAAAAAGGCTACAATCCCATCAATCAGATCGTCGGCTACATTCTCTCGGAAGACCCTACTTACATCACCAGCCATAAAAACGCGCGCAGTCTGATCCGCAAGATCGACCGCGACGAATTACTCAATCTTCTGGTGCGCCACTATCTGATGCGCGGCTAATAACGACGAAAAGGTGAATGCCGTTGAGGAAAATTCACCTTTTTTACTGTAATACGGAAGTGTTCTATGAAAATCATATCCATTACCGATTTAAAAGAACAACTGAATACCGCTCCCGCCGCTATTGCACTCGGCAATTTTGACGGCGTACATCTCGGACACCGCGCACTGATCGGAAGAACGCATTGCCGCGAGCTTGTATCTGCCGTTTTCACCTTTAGCGACAAATCCACAGGTATCATCACACCGTTCCCGGAAAAAGCGCGCCTTTTTGAAGCTTTGGGTGTCGATCTTCTTTTCGTCGCGCCCTTTGCGCTCGTCAAGGATCAATCTCCCAAAGATTTTGTCGACTATCTTGTGAAAAAACTTTCAGCCAAACGCCTTGTCTGCGGTTACAATTTCCGCTTTGGCAAAGGCGCTGTCGGCTCGCCCGAAACATTGACAACGCTTGCCAAAGCAAACGGCGTTGATGCCACGGTAGAGTCAGAAGTACGAAAGAATGGCGAAAACGTCAGCGCAACTCACATCAGAACCCTTCTCGCAAAAGGCGAGATCGCACACGCCGAAGCTCTGCTCGGACATCCCTATACCCTTACGGGTGAGG
>CAZMAF010000025.1:0-23171 GCA_964564225.1 uncultured Lachnospiraceae bacterium | reverse complement strand
TACCGCCTCGGCAGATATTATCTTGAAAAGACCGACGATATGGAGAACGCCGAATGGTGGCTTCGCAAGGCGGCTGACCGAGGTCTTGAGCTCGCATCTTACCTCGTCTACAAGGCTTACCGTGACGGAAAGTTTACCGAAAGACCGAGCGATAAGCTCCGCTATCTGCGCATGGCTGTAGACAAAAAGTTTGGCTACGCCGAGTATGAATACGCCAAATATCTGATGGACAAGTCGCCCGAAGATGCCAAGGAATATCTGCGCCGAGCCGCATCCCACGGCAGCTTCCAAGCGGAATATACCTACGGGAAAATGCTCTATGACGAGGGCAAGCGCGAGGAAGCGCGGGAATGGTTTGAGCGTTCCGCACGGACGGATGCGTGGACACAGACGAGAGTGGGGCTACTGCTTTACTACGAGTACGAGGATCATGAGACAGGCAAAGCCTTCCTGTCCTCTGCAGCCGAGCAGGGCTACGAGCCTGCCCGTGAGGTGCTACGTTCTATCGAACAGGGGCTGAACGCACGGATCGTCATCGGTGTATGCGATCTCTTTTATTACGCAGGCAACATCCTTGACGAGCGAAGCGAGGATATGTATAGCTCCGAGCATCAGATCGATTACCACGGCATCGACAAGAAGCAACGCCGTGAGAACCAAGCCAAGAGGCAAGGAATTCTCATGTATTGAGCCAAATATGCGTATTTGGCGATTATTGAAGCCCCAATCGAACAAAGCCACGATTGGGGCTACGCCACAAGGAAAAGTGGCATATTCAGGCGGTACAGACCGCCAAAAAATCATCAAAAATCGAGGTATTTTCAATGAGAACCGGAATTAAGAAGTCTTTGAAGACAACAGAAATATTCTTTGACGAGGGTAGCGATATCCTCGTCATCAACACCTACAACACCAGCCTCAAGAACAGGCTCACGGCATATGCGAAGGATTACCCCGACCTTTGTCGTCAAACCGATGACAATGAGCAGGGCGGTCTGTCCTTTGAGATACAGAAGGACAGATTCTCCTTCCGCCTTCTTCCGCCATGCTCGGACGAACGCAAAGAAAAGGCGCGAGCCTGTGCCGAGGCACTTAACCACTCCCGAAAGGAGCTTTGATAACAATTTGATAACTATTCGAAAAAACGCTGGATATTGTCTCGAACATGTGATATGTTTGGGGTACGAACAAAAATCTGAAGAAAGGACCAAAAAATATGGCAAACAAACGCAGACCGCAAGGTGACGGCACAATCAGAAAAAGAAGTGACGGCAGGTGGGAAGCCCGTATCATCATCGGACACAAGAACGACGGTTCTCCCATATATAAGTCGGTATTCGCCAAAACGCAGAAAAGCGCACTGAAGGAACTGCATCAGCTCATAGAGCTGTACCGTGACATTGATCTCACCGAAGACTGCCGAATGACACTCGGCGAGTGGCTCGACAAGTGGCTGGACGAGTATATGATGTTCACCCTCCGTGAGAGCACAATAGAAGGATACCGCTGTATGGCAGAGCATCAGATCAAACGCTTTATCGGCAACAAACAGCTCTCGTCTCTTACCACGGCTGACGTGCAGAGATTCTACAACAAGGTCAAAAAGGAAGGTAGAGCCAAGCCTCATCCGCTTTATGGCTACGAGCTGTCCAATACGATGGTGCGAAAGGTACACATGCTACTGCATCAGGCATTGGACGTAGCGGTCAAGGAACGGCTTATCGTGCGAAATCCCACGGACGGCACTACCATCCCGAAAAAGACAACCACCGAAAAGCAGGTGCTTGATGACGGCCAGCTTGAAAGATTTATGGAAGCCATCAAGGAAGAACCGTATTGGAATGACTTCTTCTACGTGGAGGTCATGACAGGACTTCGCCGTGGCGAGATATGCGGAATCAAATGGAGCGATATCAACTTCACGGAAGGAACGTTGAGTGTCAAACGCTCGGTTGGTACAAAAGCAGGCGGTGGCGTGAGCATCGGCGAAACCAAGACAGGCGCGGGTGTGAGAACCATCACCATGCCTCCAAGCGTGGCAACGCTCCTCCAAGAAAAGCAAGCGGATGCGATCAGCGAATGGGTATTCCCACATTATACGAATCCGTCCGAGCCCTTGCATCCAAGCTCTGCTTATAGAAAGCTCAAAACCATTCTCAAAAATATCGAGCTTCCCATGATGCGATTCCACGACCTTCGGCACACCTTCGCCACTCACGCAACAGACGGCGGTGTCGATCCAAAGACCTTGGCAGGCATCCTTGGGCATACCGATGCGAGCTTCACGCTCGACACCTACACCCACGTGACAGGCGATATGCAACGCAACGCCTCGGCGGTGGTAAACAATATGATGCAACAATTCTTAATAACGGAGGAAACAGATGGCAAATAACAAACGAAAGCAAGGCGACGGCACAATGCGCCTTCGCACAGACGGTCGATGGGAAGGCAGACTCGTCGTTGGCTACGACGAGAAAGGCAATCCCAAGACCAAAAGCGTAACCGCAAAAACAAAATATGAGTGTGAGGAAAAGCTCCGCACACTCAAGGAAGAACTCGGAAAAGCAATAGAAAAGCTGAAGCCCGATATGCCATTCGGAGATTGGATGGACTTCTGGTATCAGAACTTCTGCAGACCTGCCCTGCGAGAAACCACAAGAGTGGGATATGAGAACTATATTTATAGACACATTATCCCTTCCGTCGGTCATATACCGCTAAATAAGCTCTCGCAGAACGACCTGCAACAGTTCTACGCCAATCTAAAGAAAAACGGCAGACTTCAATATGCTGACACAATAGGATCGGAGGTATCAAACCGATTGGTAAGAGCCTGCCACGCACGGTGCAGGTCGGCACTTGAAAAAGCAATCACCGAATGCTTGATTACGAGGAATCCTTCAATTGGATGCAAACTACCGCCGAAAAAAGGCAGAGAGATGCAGGTGCTGACACCGACAGAGATCGGTCGCTTCCTCGCGCGTGCCAAAGAGGAAGGATACTATGAGATGTTCCTCCTCGAACTGTCCACAGGAATGCGCCGAGGTGAAATACTCGGACTTAAATGGAGCGACCTCAATCTCACCGACGGCAGCCTAAAGATAGCACGGCAGGTCGTGCCTGCAGGCAGTAAGATCGTAATACAGCCTCCGAAAACCAAAAACTCCATCAGAACGGTGATACTACCGCCGTATATGGTGGAGATACTCGCAGAGATGAAAAAGGACAAGACCTGCGAGTGGATCTTCCCATCGCCCGTCAAGGAAGGTGAGCCGAGAAATCCAACGGCACTTCATCACCGCTTCAAGCTCATTCTTAAGCGGTCGGGATGCAAGTACATCCGCTTCCACGATCTGCGCCACACCTTCGCAACCATGGCACTTGAAAACGGCATGGACGTGAAAACACTATCCGATATGATAGGACACATCAGCGCGGAAACCACGCTCAACATATATTCGCATATCACGGATACGATGAGAGCACAAGCCTCGGTCAAAATAGACCGAAAAATCGGCGGTACAGACGCACCAATGCCCGAAGCCAAGGAAGAACCACGCCAAGTGCAAACGAGCAACGTGGACGAGAATTTCGAGCCGTGGCAACCCAAATACCGCAAGCCCGGCACGGGTTGCATCTATCAGATCAACGACAGCCTGTGGGAAGGAAGCTTCTATCCAAGACTCGCCGATGGCAAGCGAAAGAAATTTAACGTCTACGCTAAAACGAGAGAAGAATGCGAAAAGCTACTCGCAGAGATGATAGCCGAAAAGAAAGCGGAGATCGCAGCCGAAAAGGAAAAAATGAAAACCGCATAAACGGCACAGAGGGCTGACCGAAGCAAACGGTCAGCCCTCAAAAAATGCGGTGCTGTAGACAAAGAAAAAGGCTCCGAGAAACGCTTCTCAGAGCCAAAATGGTCGAGGTGACAAGATTTGAACTTGCGACTTCTACGTCCCGAACGTAGCGCTCTACCAAACTGAGCCACACCTCGATGGTGTTTTTTTTATTTTTTTGTAAGTGGTCAAACATGTGGTCAGACCACTTACATCGGAAAATTTTTATGATTGGTTACTGCCAAAATATGCAGTGTTTTCAAGGGTTTTCGGCGTTTTTGGAATTTTTACGCTCGTAATCGGTGATTTGCTCCCGAACCAAGCGCACTACCAAGCTGTGCCACACCCGGATATTGATTTTCTCAAAATACAAGTGTAATTATATCATAAAAAAATAACTTTGTCAACATAAATAAATTGAAAATTTTGAAAATTTACAACAAAGAACGGCGGATCAAAAGAACCGCCGTATACTTTATTTTTCAACGGTACCCTGCTTTTCTTTACTGAATTTTTTCTTGATCAAGAAGGATATACTCTTTTCCGTAAGATTCAGAATCAAAATCAATAATGAAATGATCGCCGTACCTTCAATAAACGACTGTGATTCGAGCTGTGGAATCTGAAGTGAAAGCGGCATTGTTCTGAAGTTAACCAGAAATGAAACTGCCGAGATCGTAATCATAGCATTCACAAAATAATAGCTATACATTTCTACGATCGTATCGACCGTACTCGGAATATAAATTGCCACAAGCATCCTTAACTTGCTGATACCAAGTGTATAAGCAACATCTTCAAGGTTCTGATTGAATTTCACGAACGAATTAAAGGCAAGCAAATAAGGGGACGAGAAAAAGTGAACGATATTAACAATTACCAGAATAAAAATCGTACCGTAAAGCGGCATTCCGTTAAAAGTAAGAACGTAAGAAAGACCAAGCACAACACCGGGCACAGCAAGCGGAAGCATACTGATAAAATGAAGCAGCTTTTCTGAGAGCTTATTCTGAGATCTCGCCGTACAGTACGCCGCATAATACGAAAAACATGTGCCCAAAAGTGCCGTCATAAGCGCAATCGCAATTGAATTGACAAAATAGATACCTATACCGCCCGATACCAATTTCCCGATGTTATCAAGCGTAAAACTCATATCAATCGGATATTGCTTAACGAAGCTAAGATAAACAAATGCTAAAATCGGCATACACACCAAAAAAAGCGAAACACCAAGACACACGTAGGCAATCCAATCGCGCATTTTATTCTCTGCAATTTGATAAGATTTCATTACTGTACTTCCTGCATCAACATCCGCGTTCTTCTTAAGGTCCATCAAAAAAGCAATCATCGCAGGCGTTAACAAGATCACACCAATCACAGCGCCGTTTGAGAAATTCATCATACCGATCACTTCGCGATACATATACACCGGAAGTGTCATCACCGTACCGCCTGTCATAAGCGGAACACCGTAATCAGTGAACACCATCGTAAAAACCGCAAGTATCGCGGATACAAGTGTGCGGCGCATCGAAGGCATCGTAATCGTGAAAAACATACGAACTTTAGACAAACCCAAAACACTCGCTGCCTCGTAAGTCGTAAAATCCTCATAACGAAAAGAGTCACAAAACATCAAAAACGCAACGGGAAATGAATATAATACCGAACCCATTACGATACCGCGATATCCGTACAAACTAAAATCTATGCCTAATACGTTAGTTAAGATACCGTTATCGCCAAAAAGAAGCACAAGTCCCATTCCGTGCGAAATACTCGGAATCAACATTGGGATCGACAACAAAACAACCCACGCCGCTTTAAAACGAATATTAGTCCGATGAACGAGATACGCCAGAAAAAAAGCAAGCGAAACCGAAATGACAGTGGCTATCAGCGTTGTAGCAAGCGAATTATAAAGCATTGAACCAAACAGCGCCGAAGTGAAAATATCACGAATATGCTCAGGACGAATTTTAAGAAATAAAACCAAAAGCGGCAAAACAACGGTAACGGCAAGATAGAGAAGTAATGCATATTTTAAAATACGCGAGGAGTTCTCCTTCACGAGTCTTCCCTCCCCGTATATCGCAAAAGATCAGCGTACTTTTTATCAAGCTGATCACAAACAAATTCCTTAACGTAACGATTTCTAGGATTCTTATAAATCTCAAGCGGCGTATCAATCTGCTCAATGCTACCTTCGTTCATAATCATAATACGATCACTCAGGAAAAACGCCTCCTCCTGATCGTGCGTAATAAACAGCATCGTCGCCTTAAATTTCTTTTGTATCGCCTTCAGCTCGCCCTTCATAATCTCGCGATTGGCAACATCAAGCGCCGAAATAGGCTCATCAAGAAGAATAATATCCGGATTTGTCGCAAGCGTTCTTGCAATTGCCACTCGTTGCTGCTGTCCGCCTGAAAGCTGACTCGGCTTTTTATACATCTGATCGGCAAGTCCCACTTGCTCAATCGTCTGCATTGCAATTTCTCGCGCCACAGCCTTCTTTTCTTTTCGTAAGGTAAGCGCGTATTCTACGTTCTGAAGCACCGTCATATTCGGAAAAAGCGCATAATTCTGAAAAACAATTCCCATGCCTCGCTCAATACTTTTAAGCGCGGAAATATCCTGTCCCTCTTTTATAATCTCACCCGAATCTGCACGCTCGAGTCCGATCAAAATGCGAAGAAGCGTTGTTTTACCGCATCCACTCGGGCCAAGCACAGAAAGAAACTCACCCTCATATAAATCAAACGAAACGTTTTTTAAAACGTTTTTTCCTTCAAACGATTTCGTAATATTGTTAACAGAGAGCTTGGTTTTCAATACTTCCATAACGCCAGCAACCTTTCCTTCTCCTGAATATCCTGAATTCCCTTCATATCGGCATAAACAATATTTTCAGGATAATTCTCAATATAATTAACCTGTCCTTCATAAATTTCTTCAGGAGAAAACATTTCCTTATCGTATACAAGAAATTCATTCACGATAAACTCATAGACCTCACAAACATCGGAATTGTACTCACGCCCCTTAAGCAGCGCTGTTCCCGTCAAGGAATACGGTGAACCATTATCCGGAAAAATAATCTCAAACGGCTGACCGCTGTTCATCTCATTCACAGCCTGAAACGTAAGTGCAAGTCCGATAGCAACCTCGCCTTGCTTTAAAAGCTTGATCGGCCCCGAACCGGACTCGGTGAATTGCTTAAGATTTCGATACAGTTGATCCACATATTCAAGCGCTGCATCGGTTCCCATCGTGTTGACCCACGATTTATAGAAAAAATATCCTGTACCGCTTGATTTTGGATCAGGCATGGCAATCAACCCCTGATATTCGGGTTTTAATAGATCCTCATAGGTTTTCGGCGCTTCTAAACCGTATTTATCAAGAATATCCCGATTAACGATAATCGCGCCCGCCTGACGTTCCCAGGTAACCCAACGGTTACTATTATCCGAAGGTGCGAGCCCGTCAACGAAATTAAGACGGCACAGCCCCGAAATATCAGCCAAGTGGTCAATGACTTTATTCATATATCCGGTTTCAAGTCCAACCAGGATATCGATCTCCGACGAAGCGCCTTCCGCATACACTTTTGCTGCCGCTTTTCCGGTAGACATATATGTCACCACAATATTTTTATCAGGAAATCGCTCATTCAGCTGTCTTTGCAATTCATCATTACGAAATTGCTCGGACGATGCACAAATTACAATGCTTTCTTTTCCACCGGTCATTGCCAGGACTGTAAACAAAAACGTAATCAACAATAAAACAATTAAAACTCTTTTCATAAAATCTCTTAACCGTTATATATCATAGGTTTTATCAATCGCTTTTAACTCGCGGAAAGTATCAATTTCCACAATATCGGCTTCAAAACACTCGGTTACTTCAACAATATAATTTTCTTTACGATAACAAAGCGGTACTTGTTCCCAATATCGCTCTCTACCACCCGGCATCGCGTAAACCTGTGGGATATCCTCAGCCAGCTTCTGACCGTCAAGCTCGCTCCAATAAGAAATCCCGACCATCTGCCAACAGGTTTCACCACCAACCTTTTGTCCCGTGATCACGCCATCCTTAACCTCGAAGCACCAGTCATCCGTACGGTCTTTTCGAATCGCAAGAAAATCAGAACCATAATGATATTTCTGAATAATCGACGGATTTGACACCAAAAGGTCTGCCTCCAACACGTATGCGTTAGATAACAAGTGCCGTGCAATAAGTGCGCTTGAAATATTATTAGCTTCATTATAAATAGGATTTTCTAAAAACTTAATCATTGGATACTGATATAGCAACTGATCAAATTGTTCAGCCAGATATCCGCGCACGATATAAATCTCATCAATACCGGCAGCAAGACAAGCATCAATCAAAGTATCAATAATTCTTTTTCCGTGTACGCGCACCAACGGCTTGGGTGTATTTAACGTAATAGGCACAAGACGGGAACCAAACCCCGCCGCAATAAAAATTGCTCGTTTAACGCGATATGGCTCGAGCACCTCAACACCTTCTTTTGTAATCAATCCGTTAAAAACCAACCCAAGATCGCTCAATTCCTTAACAACTTTATTGATCGTACCAAGCGAATAATGCGTATTTTTTTCAAGACCGCGCTGTGTCAGGACGGTATCTGACATTGCCATCGCCTTCAAAATATCAAACTGTTTTCGTGTTAACTTCATTCTATCACTTTCCCTTTTGTGTTCATTTAACCTGAATTTCGAAATTAATTTATAACAAAAAAGTTCATGCAAACACTTCCAATAATGCAGAAAATAGCCCGTGTTAAAGACACGAGGCAAGAATAACCTATCAAAACAAATACACTGAAAATGTGTTGTTCATAGTAAGAAAGAATTTCTCTACTATTGAACACAATTATATCATACTCTTTCACATATTGCAATAGTTTATCGCATTATTTATTTATTAACATTTATTGACTTTTCTTAATTCACGCAGTATAATAAAAATAAAATCGTATCATAAAGGAGCTATATATGAAATCCACCACCGTCTTTGCTGTCGGAAGATGGATGCCGATTCATCTCGGACACAAAGAATTTTTAATTAAACTTGCCAGAGCCTACGGTCAACTCATCATCGGTATTGGATCATGTTACGAAAACGGAACCCTGAGAAACTGCATTCCCGCAATTGAACGCGAAAAGCTCCTCAGAAAGATCCTGAAAACCGAAGGAATCAATAATGCCATTATTATTCCCATCGAAGACCGCGAAACTTTTGAAGAATGGATACACGATATCTGCCATGTATGCGAACATTATAACGTAACGCATTTTTGTACCGGAAACAAGAAAGACATACTCGACGTTCTCACCGAAAAAGGTATCATACTTAACGCAGAACTCATTAATCCCGAAGAAACCAGTAGTTTTCCCTTCCATGCTACCGATATCCGAAACGCCATTCTTAACGGAGAATCCGAAAAGCTTGATGAAATGCTGCCCTCAGAAATCAAGCCTATGGTTCTCGAACAAATTTCTCGCGAAATCTTACGCGCATCTCAAGGAAAAGGACAATTTTTCATACCGGGACGACAAACCGTTGATCTTGTTTTTATTGTTAAAAATCAAACCGATCATCAAATCTACGTTTTAATCGGAAAACGCCATCACAATAAGTGCGACTTCCCTGACACTTTTGCCATTCCGGGTACTGCCATTGAAGAATTTGAATCTCCGATCAATGCTGCCCTTCGCGCTTTACTCAAAGAAACGGGAATCGAAATTACTTTACAGGACAATTCCGAAGAACCTGCCCCGATCTGCATAAAAACATTAAACAATTCCCCTGCTTTCCTTCATTTTACAGGCATCTACGCATCACCCGACAATAAAATCAACGGAACACAAGGCGGAGGATCTCAGTGCTTTGCCGTATATATCGAAAACAACATTGGTGATATCAAAAAGCATTTCCAAGCGCTTTCCGACCTTACCGAGCTTCACTTTATCAACGTAAACGATATTCATAAAATGATACTCGCGTACGATCAGAAACGAATGATTTTTGATGCCCTCCTGCATCTTGGAATCGCGTACGATAACGGTGAAGAGCTTGCAACAGTAGACGAAAACGGCAATATTCAGAACGAGAGCGTTCAACGCTCGGTCGCTCACCGCGACGGTGTCCGACACGCAGCTTCTCACGTCTACATATATAAAAAAATCAATGGATGTTTTTGGTTTTTACTCCAACGAAGAAGTAAGTGCAAAGATTCCTTTCCCAATTGTCTTGATATAACGTCAGGCGGCCATGTTGAAAAAGGATCGGATTTTGTATCAACCGCACTAAAAGAATTACACGAAGAACTTGGTATAATCATTGCCGCCAATGAATTAACACCGTTATTTTCTCAAATTAACGAATATGAAGCAGTATTCCACGAAAAACCGTTTATTGATCGGGAAATCAATATGATATACGCTCTTGAAAGAGACCTCGAACCCCAAAGCTTAATTCTTCAAGAAAAAGAACTGGAAGAAGTTACTTGGCTTTCTGAAATTGAAATTCTTAACAGATTAAAAAATGCTGACCGGGAGCTTTGCCTGAATCCACAAGAATTCAAGAAAGTTCTGTCAGCTTTAAAACAAAAATAACAAACTATTTCCACGCAAAATAAAATGACCCTTGACCACAGTTCCTTTACACTGTAATCAAGGGTCATTTCTGATCGCTCTTAATATCTAACATCTTTTTGTTTACCTCTCTTTCGTTGTCTACCTTTCGCTGAATCTCATACATTCTCGCAAAACACATCACTCTTTTTCTTTAACAAGAATACCGTTTGTTTTCTCTTTGTACTCCTTCATTCGCAAAAGGCGATAAATGTTGACCATCAAAGGCTTAAGGATCAGATCGACTTCATCTTCATTTCCATACTACTCACAAATCTATATGATGCGTAACACCGCCGTGTTTTTTACCTCATCGATCTTTTGTGCGTCGCCTTATCCGGTCTGAACTTTACTTTTCCATTGGACCGTCCTCCTCTTAAGTTCACTTGTATTATAGCAGATATTTTTGCAAAAATCAATAGGCAATTTGTAAAAACTTAACAATATTTTTTTGTGCAAAAAGCAGAAAATGTGCAATGTGACCATATCCTCCCTTTACAAATCCATTAACTTATGATAAAATAAAAATGTTAGGGACTTTCAAACGAAAGCCCCTTTTTGTTATATCTTCATAATACCATCGGTAAACACTCTTCCCTTTTCCCAATTTCCCGAAAGAAGACACCATATGCCAGGACTCGTGAATCCGTATGCCGCCGATCCATATCCAACCACGTAACCGTAAAAGCCGCATTCGAAAATGATACCGAATAACCAGCTCAAACCCATGCAAAACGCAACGCCGTCCACAATTGATATAATCATTCCGGGTCTTGTGTTTTCAATTCCTTGAATAAAAGCACTTATCCCGCCCATAACCGCAAGCTCAGAAAACATCCGCAAAACTGTATACCCTTTTTGTAAAATCCTTTGACAGACTTCTTTTGTTCATATATACTCCAATGTTCATATATATTCCAAAAAATCATTCTTTTCTTAAATTATAACATCTGTTTTTTCAACAGCTTTTTATAATAAGTTATCGAAAAAACAATTGCTTTTTTAATACTTCCATGCTATAATAACTTTGTATAATCCCAATTTACGATTGGAGAAAACCATGAAAAAACTAATTATCACCATTATTATCTGTCTGTGTCTTGCGCTTGTGATCATTCCTTTTGCAACAAACGCCGCAAACACGGAAGATGAAAACACAATTACCATTCTTTTCACACACGATCTTCATTCTCATTTTCTTCCCATTAACACCGAAGACGGTGAATCAGGTGGCTATGCGCGACTTTACACCTTGCTTCAGGAAGAGCGCACATCCGCCAAAGGCGCTACCGTAACACTTGACGCGGGAGACTTTTCCATGGGATCGTTTTTCCAGACGATCTATGCAACCGATGCAGCTGAACTTCGTATTCTCGGTAACCTCGGTTACGACGCCACCACACTCGGCAATCATGAATTCGATTTCCGTCAGTCCGGGCTGGTTGACATGTTGAATAATGCAGTCGCCAAGGGCGACAAAAATGTTCCTATCGTACTTGGAAACTACTATCCGCCTGAAGATGCTACCGAAGTATGGGATGCCTATAATAATTACGGCATTAAAGATTATATTGTCATCGAAAAAGAAAGCGTGCGCTTTGCTGTTTTCGGTATCATCGGCGCTGACGCTCATAGCAACGCGCCCATGTCCGGTATGGTTTTCGAAGATCCTATTGAACGCGCGAAAGAAATTGTAAACGAAATTAAATCCAACGAAGATTTCGACTATATCGTTTGTCTTTCCCATGCAGGTACAAGTTCCAACGAAAAAGAATCCGAAGACCACAATCTTGCCAAAGAAGTTGACGGCATCGATATTATCATATCAGGACACACCCATACCACGCTTCAAGAGCCTGTTCACGTCAATAACACATGGATCGTTTCAGCCGGAAGCTACGCCCAAAACCTCGGCGTTTTGAAACTAAATGGCTCCCATGGCAATACACAGCTTGTTTCCTACTCTTTAAAAAAAGTGGATGAAACGATAACCGAAGATCCTGAGATCGCTCAAATTGTAGAAAATTACAAAACTGTCGTATCAGAAAGCTATCTCAAAAATTACGGACTCTCCTACGACCAGGTCATTGCATACTCCCCTTATAACTTTGCTTCAACGGGCGGCGCGCAAATTGATAAAGCACTCGGCAACCTCATTTCCGATGCCTATCGATATGCCGTTGAACAAATCGAAGGCGAAGACGGCGAATATATTACCTTTACGTTAAATGCATCGGGCGTAATTCGCGGCACGTTCAGCCGGGGCTATATAACAACAAGTGACGTATTCAACGTTCTTTCACTCGGTGTCGGCGCAGACGGTACGCCGGGTTACCCATTAATATCAGTTTACGTAACAGGAAAAGACCTGAAAGATGCTCTGGAAGTCGATGCGTCTGTCGTTCCGTTGATGAGTGCCGCACAGCTTTACGGCAACGGTCTTTATTGGAAATACAATACCAACCGTATGATCTTCAATAAAATCGTCGAATGCGGTATCACCCTTCCCGATGGGTCGACGGCAGAACTTGAAGACGATAAGCTTTACCGCGTCGTTACAGGACTCTACTGTGGACAAATGCTCTCTGCCGTTGAAGCAAAATCCTTCGGACTTCTCTCGGTAACGCCCCGTAACAAAGACGGCTCACCCGTTACCGATTACGACTCGTTGATCATTCACGACAAAGACGGAAACGAACTGAAAGAATGGTACGCACTCGCTTCCTATCTCCAATCCTTTGACAAAAATGATGACGGATTGCACGTTATTCCCGAGCAATATGAAAATGCAGATGAACGCAAAATCGTATACGCAAGCTGGAATCCCTACGAATTATTACGCAACGCTAATTGGATTACCTTACTTGTAGTTGCTGTCATAATCGTCCTTCTCGGTGGGGTTGCGCTGATCATCATTAAGGTCGCAAAGAAAATCTCAAAAAAACGCACCTGAATAACAAGACCATCCACAGAACATTATGTTTTCGGATGGTCTTATTTCCAACTACAATGTATCGCAACACAGTCATTCAACAAAAATTGATATTTAATTGAAAAACAGTTTATAACTTTTTAATACAATACATAAAATTATACCTTGGAGGTAATTATGCTCAAAATACTGATTGCTGAAGACGATGCTGAACTTCGACAACTTTTCTCACACGTTTTAATCAAAAACGGCTATTTTGTAAAAGGAGTTCAAGACGGACAGGAAGCACTTGACGCGCTGGATAATGAGTATTACGATCTTATTATCTCAGACATAATGATGCCGCATGTTGATGGCTACGAACTTGTTCGCTCGCTACGTGATGCGGGCATTACAACACCCGTTATGATGATTACCGCCAAAGATGCTTTTGACAGCATGCGCATGGGTTTTTTATCGGGTTCGGACGATTATATGGTAAAACCGATCAATGTCAACGAAATGGTCTTGCGCGTTGGCGCGCTCTTGCGCCGCGCCCAAATGATTCATGACCGCCGTCTTGTCTTCGGTTCAACAATTATGGAATGTGATTCTCTTACAATAACAACAGGAACAGAGAGTATGACACTTCCGCAAAAAGAATTCATGCTCCTTTACAAAATGGCATCCTTTCCCGGTAAAATTTTTACCCGTCATCAACTAATGGATGAAATCTGGGGATACGATAACGAAAGCGACACCCATACCGTTGATGTGCATATCGGCAGACTGCGTGACCGTTTTCGCGATAACACCGATTTTAAAATCGTTACCATTCGCGGCATTGGATATAAGGTAGTCAAGCAATGAAGCCCAACATCTTTAAAGAGCGCTTTGATGCCATAAGAAATCAGCACATCCGATTCGGACTTTCTTTACGACTCACACTTATTGTCACAATAGAACTTTTGTGCTGTATCGTTATTGCATTCGGTGCCGATGCGGTATTGCGGAAACTCTTTCAAGACTTTGAAATTCCGCTTTGGGTCGATCTTTTAGTTATCAGCTCGTTAATCGGTGTTCTTACAACAAGTCTGCTTTCACGCATATTTTTTGCCCCTATAAAAGAGCTCAGAAAAGCTATCGGAAAAGTCGCCGACGGTGATTTTTCAATACGCATTGAAACAAAATCTTCATCAAAAGAAATTCAGGAAATCTTTTCAGGCTTTAATCTGATGGCTCACGAATTATCCGCCACAGAAATACTGCAAAGTGATTTTGTATCTAACGTATCTCACGAATTCAAAACGCCCATCAATGCAATTGAAGGCTACTCTATGCTTTTACAAAACGGCGACAATCTGACAGCGGAGCAACAACTCTACGTTGAAAAAATCGTTTTAAACACCAAGCGACTTTCAGCGCTTGTAAGGAGCATCCTTCTTTTATCAAAGCTTGAAAACCAATCAATTCAACCGAAGGAAAACGATTTTTCACTTGACGAACAAATTCGTCATGCACTGCTTGATCTTGAGGAGCAATGGGAACCGAAAGAAATTGAATTTGATGCATCGCTTGACAGTATCATTTTCAGAGGTCAGGAAACTCTGCTTTATCACGTTTTCAGCAATTTGATCAGCAATGCAATCAAATTCAGCCCGAATGGCGGACGTATCACACTTTCTTTAAAATGCGAAAACAACAATGTAATCTTTCAAATTGCCGATCAAGGCATCGGACTTTCCGAAAATGCCAAAAAGCACGTTTTTGATAAATTCTATCAAGGCGATACTTCTCACAAGGACAACGGCAACGGACTCGGTCTGGCTCTTGTAAAAAAGATCGTCCATATCCATAACGGCACAGCGATTGCAGATAATCACGAAAATGGCGGCGCACTATTCACCATAACGCTACCTATCAAAAACAGGTAAAAATCAATAAATTTTAATATCCGTTTGACATCAAATTGAAATAAATCGGTTATATTGTTTATAAAGCGAGGTAACCGATATGAACACAGATACAATTAAAAACTCTACTAACAAATTATTCACAATTCCGAATCTATTATCTTTTTTACGTCTCTGTCTTATCCCTTTTATCGTATGGCAATACTGTTTCACAAAAAATTATTTTGTTAGCGCACTATTGCTGCTTCTTTCAGGGATCACCGATATCGCAGACGGCTTTATCGCACGCCGTCTTCAGATGATAACCGATTTTGGAAAAGCGTTTGATCCGATTGCCGATAAACTGACACAGCTTGCCGTTATGATCTGCTTGATCACACGTTTTTCTTCTATGCTACTTCCCTTTTTTATGCTTCTTATCAAAGAAACGATCGCGGGTATCATAGGATTCATAACCATCCGCCAAACTCAAATCGTTCCTTCTGCCAAATGGCACGGAAAATTATGCACCGTAACGCTTTACGCCGTTCTATTCCTACACATCATCTGGTACAGTATCCCGCAGGAACTTTCCGGCTGTCTGATTCTGTGCTCTGTTTTACTAATGCTTTTATCCGCATTATTGTATACGGTATCAGGAATCCAACGACTTATTCATCACAAATCTTCATATAAATAATTCTTATCACAAATTGAAAAGACGTTTGATGCATACCTCTCTGCACAGCGTCTTTTTTATATATCTGCACCTAAAACATTACCAATCCGTTCTGTTATTATGAAATCAGCATAACATCCCCGTATTTTGACACAATTCACGAAATAAAGTAAAGAAAACGACAAAAGTTATCTATTTTATTCCTTGACTTATATCTTGAATAATGCTATAATACGCATTTAGAAAGAAGCCTAAAAACATATTGGAGGTTTATATGCAAATTCTTCTTTCGCTATCTATTGCGCTGTTCGCAGGTCTGATACTATCACGATTTGCTAAATTAGCTCAGCTCCCCGCAGTTACCGCATACCTCGTTGCAGGTATTTTGATCGGTCCCTTTCTTCTCGGCGCACTCGGCATAGACGGACTTGGTTTTACCAGCATGGAAAACGTAAAACAATTTTCCCTCTTATCCGATCTCGCTCTCGGATTCATAGCGTTTTCAATCGGTAATGAATTCCGTCTTTCGCAATTAAAACAAATTGGCAAACAAGCAACCGTTGTCGGTATTTTTCAAGCAGTATTTGCAACCGTTCTTGTTGATGCCGCATTAATCGGTCTCCATTTTGCTATTCCCACAGCGTTACCTCTGCCGGCAGCCATCATACTTGGCGCTGTAGCCTCAGCAACCGCACCTGCCGCAACTTTAATGGTCGTTCGGCAGTATAAAGCACAAGGGCCTGTTACCAACATTCTGCTCCCTGTTGTCGCGATTGATGATGCGGTAGGACTTGTCCTTTTTGCTATTTCTTTTGGTATCGCTAAAGCGCTTTTAAACGGTCAAGTCGATTTAATATCCGTTTTACTTGAGCCCATACTTGAAGTCGTATGTTCCCTCATTCTTGGCGCGGTTATGGGATATCTCTTCTCATTCTGTGAAAAATTCTTCCATTCCCGTTCCAAACGCTTGGCAATGAGTGTTACCTTTGTTATAATGACAGTAGCACTTTCCAAGCTTTCTCCAATTCCGATCGGACGTATACATATTACATTTTCTTCTCTTTTGGTCTGTATGATGCTCGGAACAGTATTCTGCAACGTCTGCGATTTCTCAGAAGAACTTATGGACAGGATCGACCGTTGGACCGCGCCGCTTTTCATTCTCTTTTTTGTCCTCAGTGGCGCAGAACTCGAGCTTTCGGTATTCTCAGATGGCGTTGTCGTATTAATCGGTATCGTCTATATTGTTACCCGCTCTCTCGGTAAATATTTCGGCGCAAGCATTTCCTCAAAACTCTCAAATTGTGACGCAAATATTCAAAAATATCTCGGAATAACACTTCTGCCACAAGCAGGCGTAGCGCTTGGCATGGCGCTAAAAGCCAAGGAGCTGGGCGAAATTGGTAGCATCGTAGCCAATATTACCCTTTTCAGCGTATTAATCTACGAACTCATTGGTCCCCTTCTTACCAAAATCGCACTCGCCAAAGCAGGTGAAATTGATGAAGAAGGAAAAACCTCTGCCCGCGATATTGCAAAAAAAGAAATGGCGCAGAAAAAAAGCGCCTAATAGTACCACAAAAAGCCTTGCCATTCATTTAGAATGGTAAGGCTTTTTACATAAACAAGCTAATTTGCACCGCATCTATGTCGTTATTTCAACTATAATAGCAACGTTAACGTCGGGATTGTCAAGAAACAAAACAATGTCGTAATCAAAATACAGTTCGCGGCAATTTCTGAATTGGATCTATGAATTTCCGCAAGCGACAAAATCACCGCCGCACACGGTGTCGAAGAAAGCACAAGAATTGATGCCTTGATCGTCGGATCAACAGGCAAAAAATAAACAAGCGCATAACTAAACAACGGATATACAACCAATTTCATCAATGCAATCACATATACCATCGGAGTGGCAAAAATGCGCTTTAACGGCGTTGAAGCCAATCGTATGCCCAAAATAAACATGCAAAGCGGCGTGGTCATGTCGCCGATAATTTGAATAGCGCGGATCAAAACCGACGGCAACACCAATCTCAAATTAAAAAAATAAAACGGAAGTGCTAAAATAAGACCAAAGACATTAGGATTGAAAAACGCCGATTTCAAAGATATGTATTTGCGGTCGCCTGTCAGACAGTATATACCAACAGTAAACACAAGAATATTCATCGAAACCGCAAAAATAGTGGCATAGGCTGTGACTTCAGGATTATCAGGAAACAAAGCCCGCACGATCGGAAGACCAAAAAAACCTACGTTGCCCATAACTGAAGCAATCGTCAACATACGGTATTTACTATCTTTAAAAAGCTTGTGAAAAAAACAAACGAAAATGAGAATAAACAAAAACTGCAACACAAACGTAAGTGCAAAAAAGATTCCCATATTCAAAAATCCTTGCTTCGTATACGTCAGTGACATAAACGACGATATTTCCATAAACGGTGTACCGACGTAAATCAAAAGCGCAGACAGCGTTGGCAAATGCTCCGGCGTTACCTTTTTCATTTTAGTTATCACGACACCGGGGAAAATATAAAACAACGTAATCAATACGTTAGACAAAGCAATCGTAAATCCCATAAAAACTACTTTCCAAAATCTAATATCACAATTATTTTATAATGTTATTATATCATACCGCTAACCTTGATTGCAAGCGCTATGTGCAATTTTTTCAGTATAACTATTTTCAATCAAAATCTCTAAAAAAAATAAATCAGAAATTAAACAAAAATAATTGCATTTACATCTAACAAATGTTATAATCATTTTTACAAAACAAAAAGGCAAAGGATTTTCTTATGATTGAAAAATTAACGTATCACAAAAGTCTTGCTGCGTTGCATGTAAACTGCGAAGCTCCGCGCGCCTATTTTATTCCCTATCACAGCGCTGCGGCTGCGCAAAAGGATAACCGCGCCGAAAGCCGTTATTTCAAATCGCTCTGTGGCGAATGGGACTTTCATTTTTTTCCTTCTGCTCTTGATCTCATTGATTTCACACAAAAAGATTACACGCTTGACTATGACAAAATTCCCGTCCCGATGAGCTGGCAATACATTACAGACAAAGGCTACGACGTGCCGAACTATATTAATGTTCAGTATCCTTTTCCCTGCGATCCGCCTCACGTTCCCGATCACAACCCTTGCGGACTCTATCATCGTACCTTTACCGTTGCAACAGAAGCCCTTGAAAACAAAGATGTTTTCATCAATTTTGAGGGGGTAGACTCCTGTTTTTATCTCTATATCAACCACACCCTCATCGGTTACAGCCAAGTAACACATACAACATCAGAATTCAATATTACGCCCTACATTCACGAAGGCATCAACGATATTATAGTTCTTGTCTTCAAATGGTGCGACGGCTCATATCTTGAATGTCAGGATAAATGGCGCACATCCGGCATTATTCGTGAAGTCTATCTTCTCTATCGCGATCCTGTGTGTATACAGGATTATTTCGTCAAAACTCAACTTCTTGAGGATTTCAAAAAAGCCGAGCTAACAGTCGATGTGACAACCAGCAACAAACTTGACTTTTCTTGGGTTCTTCTTGATTATAACAACAACATTGTAGCATCAGGTAGTCGCAATATCAACGCAATTGTTAACAATCCGATTCTTTGGAGTGATGAAAATCCCTATCTTTACACACTCCTGATCACCGCAGGCAGCGAATATATCGCACAGCGCATCGGCTTTCGTGAATTTAAAACCCAAAACGGCGTACTTCTCATTAATGGAAAACCCGTCAAACTCAAAGGTGTTAACCGTCACGATAGCCACCCTTATCTCGGATCAGCAACACCTATGGATAGCATGCTTGATGACGTTCTGATTATGAAACAAAACAATATTAACACTGTCAGAACCTCCCATTATCCCAACGATCCGCGTTTTCCCGCCCTTTGCGATCAATATGGCATTTATATGATTGACGAAGCGGATCTCGAATCGCACGGCATGTTTGATGCGGGCAAAACACGCATTACGAATGATCCCCTTTGGGAAAAAGCATTTCTCGATCGTGCAGAGCGTATGCTTGAACGAGACAAGAATCACGTATCAATTTTGATGTGGTCGCTTGGCAACGAAGCCTCTTACGGGGAAAATCATCGCCGGATGGCTCGCTTTATTAAAAAACGCGACCCCTCCCGTCTTGTGCATTACGAAGGTTGTAACCACAATCGCACCCCCGAAGAATATATAAACACCGCAGAAAAGCTTTTAAACGTTGAAAGCAGAATGTACGCGCGACCTGACGAAATGGTTGACTTTATTAACAATTCTGATAACGATGATCTTCCCTTCTTTCAATGCGAATACTCTCATGCGATGGGCAACGGACCGGGCGATCTTGCTGATTATTGGGCGGTAATTCGCTCGAGTGATCGCTTTGCAGGCGGATGTATCTGGGAAATGCTTGATCACTCAGTCGCTCTTACCGACGAACAGCTCCACCCCAAGTTTACTTACGGCGGCGATTTCAACGACAACCCCAATGACGGAAACTTCTGCGTAGACGGGCTTGTGTATCCTGATAGAAAGCTACACACCGGTATGCTCGAAGCCAAGCAGATCTACGCGCCACTACTGATTACTGCCGAAAACATTGCCAATGGCGTTTTCCGCCTGACGAATTATCGCTATTTCACCAACCTGTCCGATGTAACGATCACTTATACAATTGAGCGAAACGGAAAACCGATTATAACCAAAACTTTAACAGATACCGCACTAGCACCTACGACAAGCACAGCTTTCTGTATTGAAATGCCTGAACATCTGACGGGAAGAGCCTTTATCACTTTTACGGCGCGTCTCAACGCCCTGACTCCGTATGCCGAACCCCTCCACGAACTTTGCTCCTATCAGTTTGAAATTCCGACAGAGGATGAAATACCGCTTCCCTGCGCGACTACATCCGCGCCTACCATCACAGAAAACGACCGCTACATTACGGTCACCGCTTCCGAAACCGTATACACGTTTGATCGCTATCAAGGACTTCTCGTTTCCCTTGCCGATAACGGAAAAGAGCTTCTTAACGAACCTATGATCCCAACTATATGGCGCGCACCGATTGACAACGACCGCAATATCCAACGCAATTGGAAATCGCGAGGTTATCACCAAAGCTTCATCAAATGTTACGAAGTATCGCCGATCAGTGCAAGCAATAATACCGTCACACTGACAGCGCATCTTGCCTTAACCGCTGCGGCAAAACGCCCTATCTTAAAAACCTCTATCAACTATACCGTTAAGAGTACCGGTGAGCTTCAGGTCTCTCAAAAAGTATCAGTAGATATTGAAAACCCTTTCTTACCTCGTTACGGTATGCGTATCGTAATGCCTGAAAATTCAGAAAAAATGGCATATTTCGGCATGGGGCCAATGGAAGCCTACACCGATAAAAAGCTCGCCGCTCGTATGGGACTCTATCAGAAAAACGTCAGCGATAATTTTGAGCCTTACGTAAGACCGCAAGAAAATTCTGCCCACGTAGACACCGAATGGGCATCAGTGTGGAGTTATGCAGGTCACGGCTTACTGTTTGCATCGGACAGCACATTCACATTCAACGCCCAGCATTATTCGGCAGAAACCCTGACCGAAACACGACATCATTATGAACTCATCCCCGACCGCCGCACCTTCGTCTATATTGACTACAAGCAAAGCGGTTGTGGATCCAATTCCTGCGGTCCTGCGCTTTCAGAAAAATATCAATTGAATGAAAAAGAATTTGAATTCACCTTTGCACTAAAACCCATTTTTTCAAATGACACCGATTTCTTTTCCGAAAGTAAAAAAATCACACAATAATCCATCCTACCCCAACCGATACGATTCTCATTTTATAAGAATTGAACTACGCCGTCTACCAATCTGACTTTAAATCGCACTCATAATACGTAACTCCCACGGCTTGATGAGGCCGTGGGGGTTACGTATATAACTTGTAATATTTTCACGGAAAGTTATTCATTAAAGCAAATATTTCCGTTTTCATCTACAAGAATTAAATCAATAGTCGTTCTCTTTTTTGCCAAAGTTGATAATTTGTCCCACAATTTCCGATACTTCTCCAAATCAGGAAACGCTATAAAATATCTTGCCTTACAATCATCCATTCTTTGCAAAGTTTCGCCCAGAATACCAGTAAAATAATTTACTCGCATTGGCGGCCTTGATCCAGGACCTTTAACTTCAATTATCCATCGTTCACATCCCTTAATGGCATCAATATCTATTCCTTTTTGATGACCCCAAGCAACTCTAACATTCCAACCATTTTCAGTGAGATAATTAACAAAAATACGCTTTATATCTTCCTCTTATAACGAATGTAATTTGTTCCGATTAACCTCTTTTTGATACTTAGCACTATGGGATTTATCCACCGGATAATTTCCAATAAGTCCATCTTTTTCTGAATTATTCCGTCAGATTAAATACCCTTCAGTTTCTAATTCTCTACAAGCTTGATTAATGATTTGACACGCTTTCTGCAGGTGCTTCTCTATATCAGTGTCAGTCGATCCGGGATATTGTTTTATATAAAGCATTATCGTTTCTTTAATCGTCATATATACCTACCAAACATACTTTTAACACATTGGTTGTTGACATACAAATATCAAAATGAAACCAAAAACTTTATCCCGTTAATTTTTAATGATTCAAAAAGTGGCTTGAAATTTTTAATTTCAAGCCACTTTTTGAATCATACGATTATTCCCACTCGCTCCCTGAAAACATAACTTAAACAATTTTGCTTGGGTGTTTTCGCTTGTGGGATTTATATTATCTGTATTATCGCATAAGATATGGGCCATTAGATCTTTTGTTGCCATCGTGTTACCACACTGACAAGAGTATTATATGAATCTGTTTTCAAAAATCAAGGGATTTGCAAAATTTCATCGTTATCTGCCACGGTATTCTGATTTTAACATCTCTGCCATTTCATCGGGAGTCTCCTGACATCCGCCCGCAAGC
This sequence comes from uncultured Lachnospiraceae bacterium, assembly GCA_964564225.1. GTDB lineage: Bacteria > Bacillota > Clostridia > Oscillospirales > CAG-272 > RGIG1993. Next base: position 145 of record CAZMAF010000025.1, on the reverse strand, counting down.
CATAGCTTAATAATGGCATTAAGACCATTTCTAAAAAATTCAATATGATATTTGATGTTGCTATCAATATGTTCTTTTTCAGCTCGCTCAGTATCATAAATCGAGATAAGGTGCTTTTCATCATAACACAGCTTGAAATATGTCT
>CAZMAF010000024.1:11086-24444 GCA_964564225.1 uncultured Lachnospiraceae bacterium | reverse complement strand
CCGTATCCTTCGCTGATCTTCTCTATAATACCGATATGCCGGACTTCTATCCCGAAGCATGGTCCACCCATCTTTCCACTATCGTAAAGGCTTCGTGGTATCTTCGCAACGGAAAATTCGGTCTCTGGGAAGGTCTCGGTTTCTGTGGATTCCACACCGTCGATATCACCTATCACGCATCCTTCGGACTTCTCGCCCTGTTCCCCGAATTGCAGAAAACGCAGATGGAAATGGGCGTGCCTTTCCAGCGCAAGGACGGACGTGTGCATCATTTCTTCACTCCCGACCTTGATCACGTTGACAACGGATACGATCGCATTGATATGAACAACCAGTTCGTTCTCATGGTATGCCGGGACTATCTTTATACAGGCGATCTCGGATACCTTGAGAGGATGTGGGAACCTGTAAATAAAGCAATGGATTCCATCGAACGGCTCGATACCGACGGCGACGGACTTCCCGACCACGATACTTCTCGCAATACCTACGACGCATGGAATTTCTCGGGAACACCCACATACATCTGCGTTCTGTGGCTTTCTGCTCTCCGTGCAGCTGCGCGCATTGCGGATATTCTCGGTGAAAGCGACCGCAAAGCATACTGGAACGCCATTCTCGAACGCGGGCTTGTTTCCCTTGAAAAGCGGCTGTGGAACGGCGAATACTACGATCTCTGGCGGCGCGATGATGAAAACGGGACAACCGTTGACGGATGCCTCATGACCGATCAGATCGACGGCGAATGGTTCATCAGAATGTCGGGAATGGGCGCAAATCTTCCCGATGACCGTGTACGTGCAGTAGTCAGCCGCGTTTTCTTTGCAAACTTCGATCCCGAACAGGGACTTTTGAACGCATCTTGTCCCGACGGCAAACCCATGAGCGTGATGACCTATAAGAATTGCCAGGCGGACGCTGTCTGGACGGGTATCGGATACTTATTTTCCGCGCTTGCCATGTCCGTCGGACTTTCCGATATTTCCGACACCGTCGTGAAGTCCATCCACGATACTCAGATGCGCTTCGGTCATTTCTGGGATCACTGGGAATGCGGGTTCCGGTACACCCGTCCGCTGTCCTCGTGGACAACCATGCTGGCTGCATCGGGTATGACCGTAGATATTTCCGCGAAAAAACTCAACTTCCGTCCGTACCGCGAAAAGCTCACCGTACCGTTTGCTTTTGACGGCGTACTCGGTACGGTATCCTTCGATGGCGAAAAATGCGATGTGAAGACTGTATCCGGCTCTCTCGACGGCTGGTCCGTAACCGTGAACGGAAATTCCGATGCGGTAAGCGTTAGCTGAAAAACCCTGCACAGTTAATGAAAGAAAGGAGGTCGCAACCGTGGCGAAAAGAATTGAAAAAACGATTGATAGCTGGTGTCATGCGCTGCTCGATCTCGGCAGACGAAACCGCATGATCCATTACCGTTCGAGTAAGCGCCGTGCGCTCGATATTACCGAGCCGTCGGTGGACGAGCTTTATGAAAAGCTCGCAGTCCGTGAAAGATCGCTTTCCTTTTGCCGTCCTATTGATAAGCGTTCAGCGCCTCGTACGCACGCTGTTTTGTCGCTTTTTTCGATGCTTGGGCATCCGGTGAAGGTTACGGTAGGCGATCTCGATTATGCAACCGAATATGACGAAGCGCAAAAGGCGCTGTCGCACATGCGTGCGCAGTACCGTCTTGCGCACGAGGAGCAGGGTTGTCATATTCTGTATTTGTCTTTCGGTTTTCTTTCCTGGCGCGACGGCAAGGGAGGCGCAAAGGGTTCGCCGTTTGTCAGATCTCCTCTGATACTTGTACCGGTTGAGCTTTCGCAAGCAAGTCCTGCCTCGCCCTACACTTTGAAAAAGCGTGACGATGAAATTGTGTTAAATCCCGCGCTTCAGCTCGCTTTTGAAGAAAAGGGCATTATTTTGCCCGTTTTTGACGAGTCGGTGAAAAATCCTTCGGCATATTTTGAGATGCTTGAGGTGCTTGCCGACGAGCACGGCTGGCAGATCGAGCGCGCGGCGAGTCTTGGACTTTTGTCTTTTCAGAAGATCAGCATGTATCGCGATCTTGATGCCAATCGCGCACGTCTTGTCAAAAATCCCTTTGTGCGCGCGATGGCGGGGGAAAAGAACATTTTTCCCCCGCCGTTGACGGTAGAGCCCGACAGTCTGCCGTTCAGCGAAAAGTTTTCGGTTTTGCCTGCCGATTCCACGCAGGAAAAAGCGATCCTTGCCGCAAGGCGCGGTGAGAGCTTCGTGATGGAAGGGCCGCCCGGTACGGGTAAGAGCCAGACAATCACCAATATCATTGCTGAATTTTTGCAGGATGGAAAAAAGGTGCTTTTTGTTTCGGGTAAAAATGCCGCCTTGCAAGTGGTTTACCGACGGCTTCAGGAAACGGGACTTGCCCCCTTCTGTCTGCCTCTGCACAGTCATCGCGCCAATAAGCGTGAAATATTAAGCGATATTACCGCTTCCCTCTCGCTGAAGGCAAAACGGGTGAGCGAAAACGAGGAGCGCGAGCTTTTGCAGCTTGAAGAAAAGCGGGCCGAGTTGAATGCCTACCGTGATGCCTTGCATACGCCGATCTCTCCGCTTGGATATACGCCGAGCGAGTGCATTCGTTCTGTTTGCGAGAATAAAACTCCTGTTCTGATATTGGAAAGCCTGCCGCGCGACCGTGAAGCTTTCTTTGCGTGGCTTTCGCTTGCGGCAAAATACGACGAGGAGCGTGCCGTTTATCTCAGCACAGCTTCTTCTGTTCCGACTGTTCTCTTTGGCATTAAGGGCGATGCCGACAAGGCTTCTGTGACGTCTGCTCTCGTCTTGCTTGGAAACGCTCTTGTCAATGCTTCCAAGGCGGCAAAACGTGTGGGTATATCGGTGGATTCTCTCTCGCTTGATGCGGCAATTGCTTTCGGGCCTTTTGTGGAAAAGCTTTCAGAGCTTCCCGACGGTATTTTTAAAAAAAGAGATCGCGAGGCGGTTTTAAAAAGTTTATCCTATCTTGACGAGCTTCGCGCGGCAAGAGAGGATAAGGCGGCGTTCGAAACGGTTTTTTCTGCCGATTTTTCAGAGTTTGATCTGGCGCTCTGGCAGATCGAGCTGCAAACGCTTTTACGCGCGGCTCTCGCTGACAGTCTTGTTGACTGCCTTCTTTCCAACAAGGACGCAGGAGAGCTTATTTCTTCACTTGACGGCATGATCGAGCTATTCGATATTCTTCTTGATCACAACAATCGGGCGTTTTCTGCCGTTAAGCGCTTGTCGGGTATTTTGGGACTTTCGCTTCCCTTTGATTATACTGCCCTTGCTTTTTATATTCGCTATCTTCCCTATTTGTCAGAATCGGTATATTTTGATCCGTCCCGGCAGTTTGATGCGTCCTTTGACGAGGCGACGGTCAGGTATTTAAAGAAAAACGCCGATGCCTTAAAGGTTCTTGAAAACGAGATTGTGGCAGAATGGCGTGCCGATGTTTTTGAGCTTGATTATAAACGGCTTCGCGAGCGTTTTTCGTCGAATATTCAAGGATTTTTTTCCTTTGTTACGGCAAATTCCCGCCGCGAGATCAAACGATTGCTTTTTCCTTATAAGCTGGACGGCGTATTGAATGACGAAGACGTTATCCGTTTGTTTGACCGTCTTTCCGACCGCGCGCTGATCCTGAGGCGCTATCAGCATCGTGAGGAAGGAATCGGTTCAATGCTCGGTGAGCAATATCGCGGTGTGTATACGGATTTCGATGCGGTTTTGGCAGCTTTTGCCTTATATAAATCGCTTCCTGCCGAGCTTTTGCCTTTGCCCGATGCGATTGCGGCCTTTTTCACCCTGCCCGCAGCCGAAAAGAAGCGGGCAAAAGAGGCGTTTTCGGCGCTTGGCGAAGCACTTGGCGCTTTGAGTGCTGCCGCTTGTTCCCGTCGCGGTCTTGACAGGTATTTTGAAGACTGTCATAATACCGGGATCAATCTGAGTTTTGCGCGAAACCGTCTGGTTGTTCTGCGTGAAAAATATCGCGAGCTTGCGCCCTATACAAAAAGAACGGTTGCTTTTTCCGATCTTGAAGAAGCGATTGCCGCTTACCGTCGCTATACTGCCTTTTCCGGGAAAGCGGGCAATATTCCCACTGAGAGTGAGAGCCTTCTTTCAGCCCTTCACGCCCTTTTGTCACTTACGCCCGATCAAAATGCGTTGATCGACGGTATGCTGACACTCTATCTTGATAAAACGGCAAAGACGGTATATAAGGAGTTTTGTGAGGTGTCGGAGGTAATTTCCTCGTCGTTTGCGCTTCTGAACTCTGCCTTTTTTGAAAACGGGTTCGGCAGGCTGACCTTGCAGATGGCGAAAAAGCGTGTGGCATCACTGCTTGAGGCGGTTGGTGAGCTTCCCCGTTTTTCCGCTCTCGCCGATTGCTACCGTGTTCTTTACGAAAACCGTCTTGGCGATACCGTCAGGGCGTACGAAGCGCTTGCGAGTGACGCGTCCTTTGAAACTGTTCTCAAAAACAGCGTATTGTTTTTGCAACTTACGCTTGCTAAAAACGAGCGGGAGTCGCTTGCGCGGTTTTCACGTGCGAAGATCACGCGGAACATTTCTGCGTTTGCTTCTCTTGACGGACGGCACACCGTCACGTCGCGCAAACGGATCGCGGCAAAGCTGATTGCCGAGATGCCGAATACCGAGCGCGAATGGCGCGGCGAGGACGAGCTTTCGATCTTACAGCACGAAAACGAAAAACGGCGCGGACAGATGCCGCTTCGTAAGCTGTTTGCGAAAATCCCCAATCTTTTGTTAACGCTCAAGCCTTGCTTTATGATGTCGCCTCTTTCGGTTTCGTATTTTCTGGAAAAGGAAAGCTATATCTTTGATCTTGTGATCTTTGACGAGGCATCACAGCTGTTTCCCGAAGACGCCATCGGCGCTGTGATGCGCGGTAAGCAGGTCATCATCGTGGGTGACCCGAAGCAGCTTCCCCCGACGGATTTCTTTTCTGCGCGTTCCGAGAATGCCGACGATTTTGAGAATGACGAGGAGGACGGCGATATTGACTCGCTGTCAATTCTCGAAAGCGCTCTTGCGGTATTGCCGCGACGTAAGCTTCTTTGGCATTACCGCAGCCGTTACGAGTCGCTTATTGCGTTTTCCAATCACAAAATCTATCAAAGGGAATTGATCACCTTTCCCTCGCCTGTTCCCGACACTTCGGGTATTGGCGTGGAATATCATTATCTGCCCGACGGTATTTATGAGGCGGGCAAGGGTTGTAATCTTCGCGAGGCGGAAAAGGCAGTGGAACTGCTGCGCTCGCATATTGAAAACACGCCCGAAAAGAGCCTCGGTATAATTGCCTTCGGTAAAAAACAACAGAGCGTTATTGAGGAGGCGGTGACTGCTTTCCGTCTTGACAATCCGCAATTCGAGGATTTCTTTGCCGAAAATCGCGAGGAGCCCTTCTTTATCAAAAACCTTGAAAACGTACAGGGTGACGAGCGCGATACCGTTATTTTCTCGATTGGCTACGGCAAAAATGCGCGCGGCAGATTTTCAATGAATTTCGGACCTTTGACCAAGCTTGGCGGTGAACGCCGTTTGAACGTCGCCATTACGCGCGCCAAGGAAAACGTCAAGCTGATCGGTTCGGTTTTGCCGGGTGATTTCAATCTCAGCGCAACCGAATCGGAGGGAGCGCATCTTTTGCGCGCCTATATTGATTACGCATTGCATAAAGAAAAGGCGTTTTCTGTCAAAGAGCTGTGGGCAGAGGATGTTCCCGACGGTTTTGCCGATGCGGTCACGGCATTTCTTGAAAAGGCGGGCTATACCGTTAAGCGTAATTTCGGAACGTCGTTTTTCCGCGTTGAGCTTGCCGTCTTTCACCCTGCGCACAGCGGCGCGCTTGCCGCGCTTATGACCGACGGCGAGGCGTACAAAAAGGCAAACACCGCGCGCGATCGCGAGCATTTGCACAGCGGTATTTTAAAACGTATGGGCTGGCGCGTGTATAGGCTTTACGGCGGCGCGTGGCTTTCTGATAACGAGCGTGAAAAGCGGTTGCTTCTCGATTTTCTCGAAAAATGCGGCAAAGAAGAAAGCGAAAGTGAGTGCGTGCTTATCCCCGTAGCTGAAGAAGACGAGTCGCTTTCTGAAACGCCCGAGGCGCGTGAGGCAACACCCTACGGCTTCAGAAAGTATGAGCTTGAAGATCCTGTCCGCGCTCCTGTCCGCGATTATAGCGATAAAACGGGCGTTGTTTCTGACCGTATGCGTTATCTCATTGAGCGTGAAGCGCCGATCAGCCGCGAGTGGCTCTATCGACGGCTTGCCGTGACTTTTCGTTCCGGCAAGCTGACAGAAAGCGTGAAAAAAATGATGGATGCGGCGTGGAATGCTCTTGAAAAAGAAGGCTTTTATGCCGATGGCGCAGAATTTTTATATCCCGCAGAGTTCAGCCTGCCGGTTCCGCGTGTTCCGTGCGATACGGCAACGCTCCGGCCTTTCGAGCATATTGCGAAGGAAGAGCTTGCCGAGGCGATGCTTGTGATTCTCGGTTCTGCCTACGGCGCTTCTCCCGACAGTCTTTATCATGAGCTTACGCGCGCTTTTGGCTATGACAGAATGACAGCGAAGATCCGTGTGCGTTGTGAAGAAGCGCTCTTTACGCTTCTGATGCGCGAACGTGTGCGCCTTGTTGATGGCAAGCTTGTCATCGGGGGAACGGTTTAATAAGCTTACCCGACTTTTTAAAATTTTAAAATCTGCTTATATTTCAGGCTATCTTTATTTACAAAAATTACAGAAAGGGGGAATTCGTCATGAAAGAAACGCTTGTGAATCCCGAGATCGCGTTGCTTTATCGAGAGATGGGGGACGTCGGCGGAAAAACCTTGGTCAATCCCGTCGTCAGTACGATGCTCAGTGAGCTTCGTCCCGTTCTCGGTACGACCTTTGAGGGCGGGTATACCGTTATTGAAACCTTAAAAAGCGAAGGCGGCGAGGGGGATCTGTATCTTTGCGAAAAAGAGGGAGTCTCTTACGTTGCTAAGGTGTATCGCCGTGAAAACGCGGTGAAGGAGTCGGTTTTGAAAGCGCTTTCCGAGATTGACTCGCCCTACGTGGCGAAGCCGCTTGCAAGCGGTCGTTATCACGGATTTCCCTTTGAAATTCTGCCATATTTTGCAAAAGGCTCGCTTCAGGGCAAGCGTTTTTCGGCAGAGGAAATCAGAATGACCGTTCTTCCCGCCGTGAATGAGGCGCTTCACGCGCTGCACGAAAAGGGAATTTTGCATAAAGACGTAAAGCCGTCCAATCTGATGCTTAGCGATGAAGGCGGTATCGTACTGATCGACTTCGGTATCAGCTCGGTGGTTGACGATAATGCTACGGTGCTTATTACGAAAACGGGGATGACACCTGAATATTCCGCCCCCGAAACTTTCCGTAAGGTTTATCTCAAGGAGTCGGACTATTATGCGCTCGGTATCACGCTTTATGAGCTTTTTGCAGGGCACACGCCTTATCGGCATCTCTCTTTTGAAACCATCACGCAGTATATGGCGCTTCAGCGCATTCCCTTTCCCGAAGATATGCCGAGTGATCTTGCTGATCTGATTTCGGCGCTTACGTATCACGATCTGACGGCGCGCGGCGAGCGCGAAAACCCCAACCGTCGCTGGACGTATGAGGAGGTTAAGGCGTTTTTGCGCGGCGAGCGGCAGGTTTTGCCCGGTAAAAGCGCAGGGGGACTTTTGTCTGACGAGATCAAACCTTATGAATTTGACGGCAAAACCTATACTACCCTGCCCTCGCTCGTCAAAGCGCTTGGCGAAAAGTGGGAAAAGGGTAAGCGAGAGCTGTTTTACGGACGGCTTTTGGCACATTTTGAAGAAGACCGTCCTGTTCTTTCTCGCTACTGCCGCGAGATCGAGGAGGAATCGCTTCGTCTTACCCGCCGTGATGATTATTTGTTCTGGAAGCTATTGTACCGTCTTTACCCCGAGCTTTCGGGTGTGTATTGGCAGGGAGCGGCGTATGAGTCGCTGCCCGCGCTCGGCAGAGATATGCTTGAAAAGTTAGAAACGGGCAAGGGACAGGAAAAATTATGGGAGAGCATTCTGAAAGAGCGGCTTCTCAGCGAGAGCTTATCACGCCTTGCTACGCCCAAACCGAAGCTTTACGAGGCGGTAGTCGCCTTGGAGGAGGCGGCGTTACTTGACAATACTCCCCGCAACCAAACGGTGCGTTATTACCTGATGGCGTATCTTTTATCGGGGCAGAGGCAACTGACGGTTGACAAAAAACGCTTTTTTACGGTGGAAGAGCTTGCTGCCGAGGCAAAACGGTGCGCGGATGAGTCACTTGATTCGCTGAAGCGTTTTTGTCATCAGCTCGTTGGTTTTGACTGTCAGCCCTTGGCGCGCTTTGAGGCATGGCTTATTGCTATCGGCAAGGCGGAGGTTATGAATGCGTGGATGGCAACGCTTGAAGATTGATAGAAGGAGAACGTTATGAGTGGACCGAAATCCTCGCGCTATCAGCTTACGCCTGAGCAGAGAAAGGCGCTTGAAGAAGCAAGACGGCGCGAGATCGCCCGAAAAAAAGGGTTATTGATTTTACGAGAGCATCAGAAAACGCTTGATAAAGGTGTTGCGCGGCTATTGGCTTTTGTTGAGAGCGCATCGCTTTTAGCCAAGCGAGAGGGAGACGACCTTTCCTTTCTTGATCGGTTAAAAGGGTTTGAAGAAAAGTTTTCAAGCCATCGGACAATGGCGGAGCTTGATCCCGATACGCCTTTTGAAACTGTCGAGGAGGCGGTTTTGAAAACGAAAGACCTTTTTGCAGCGCTCGGTGAAGAAATTTCCGAGCTGGAGGCGCTTGGCGGCGAGGTGGAGGTGCGCCTTGCGGAGTCTTTTTCAAACGCTGTTTCGTCTGCTGCTACCGAGAGCTTTGCCGATATTGATGAAAAGAGGTCTATGACCGAAAAGCGGATCGCTATGAGGCGCGAGTTGCTTCTTGCTGAGCGCGATGAATCGCTTCCTCGCGCCCTTCGCGCCGAGATCCGTTCAGCGCTGTTGGCGCTTACTGATACGAAAAAGCTTTCGGATTTTGAGGCGGTACAGCTTACCCCCCTTCGCGGTAAGATCGCGGCGGCAAAGGCGGAAAAAGAGCTATATTTTGAAGAATATACCGCTCTTTATGCCGAATACGAGGCGCTATCCGCTATCGTTGAAGAAGAAGCTCTTCCTGTTGATTGTTCGCCTGACGGTGTTAAGCTTCTTCGCCGTTACATCGAGTCGCTTCGTTACGAGCTTTCTTACGATGATGAGGAAAGTTATATCAACGACGTGCTTGATACCGTGATGCGCGAGATGGGTTATCACGTTCTTGCCACGCGTACCGTGGATAAAAAAAGTGGCAAGCGGTTTTCGCACGAGTTGTATACCTATCATGACGGAACGGTGGTTAACGTCACAACCGCTTCCGACGGCAGGATTACGATGGAACTTGGCAAGCCTGACTCGGTAGACCGCCTGCCAAACGAGAATGAAACCGATATTCTCGTGCGTGAAATGGAGGCGTTTTGCCATGATTTTGCCGAGATCGAGGAGCGGCTTCGCGCTTGCGGCGTGGTGGTAGCCGACCGTATTACCATGCTTCCTCCGACTGTTGAGCATGCGCAGATTATCAATACTGCGGAATATGCTTTCAAAAAGGAAAGCGAAGAAGAAAAACGGCAGGCAATTGCTTGGCAAATACGCGTAAACCGTCGCCGTAAGGTATTCCGTCATATTAAAATTCAGTAAGGAGCGTATTTTATGCTTGAAAAATATAAGCTTTGTCCCTGTTGCGGTAAAAAGAATTATCCGGGATTGATCGAATGTATGGATTGTGAGCAGGATCTGACGCAGGTGGCGCTCACTGACGGCGAGGCGGAGTCGGTATCTGACACGCCGTCTGGCGATACATCGCTTGTCCGCGTGTGTGATGCCTGTTTTGCGAAAAATCCCCCGAATGCGAGAAAATGTCTTCTTTGCGGTGAGGATATTGCCGATATTCTGCCAACCGTTGACACGGGGACGGTAAATCCTAACGCGTCGGGCGGCGCGGGAGTGATCGTTCAACCGATAAAAAATAAAAATGCCGACAGTCTGCCGACGGTCGATCTTTCGGAAGCACTTGAAACGGCGGAAACGTCAGACAGCATCGAAACAAACGATACGCTTGAAACGCCCGATGTCCTTCCCGTGACGACGGTGAACGCCGAGCTTACGGCGCTTCCCTTTACCGTTACGCTGACCAGCGAGGACGGTAGCTTTACGTATACCCTGATGCGTGAGCGTACCGTTTTCGGACGGAGTGAGGAGGCGAGCGAGTATCTTGTGGCAAAGCCTTACGTCAGCCGTGTACACTGTGCGATCACCGTGACTCGCGAGGGGGTATTTTTTGAGGATCTGAACAATACCAATTATAGCTTTGTGAATAATACGCGCGCCGTGGGCAGAGTCAGACTTAAAAATGGCGACAGTCTTTCGTTTGGCGGGGTGACGGTGGGCGGTAAGCGGCAGATGAACGCGGCGTATTTTACCGTGACTGTGCTATGATGTATATCGCGCGTATTTTATATCCCGTTGAGGTGCTTGGACCGGGTAAGCGTGTAGGTATCTGGTTTTGCGGTTGTGATAAGCGCTGCCGGGGTTGTTCCAATCCTGAATTATGGCAGACAGACGAGCGTTTTCGCACGACACCCGAAACGGTGGCGCATCTTATAGCGGAGATTGCCCGCTTGCATAAAATTGACGGGTTTACGCTGACAGGCGGTGATCCGTTACGTCAAATGGGTGCCGTTAAAGCGCTTATTCCCTATTTGTTGTCGTACAGCCACGATATTCTGATCTATACGGGCTATCGCCTTGAGGAGCTTTCGGAGCTTCCCCGAGCCGCCGTTCTGATTGACGGCGAATATAAAGAAGAATTGAATCTCGGACAGTCGATTGTCGGCTCGTCCAATCAGCGCGTGATTTTGCTCGACGAGCGCTATCGTGTTCGCTATCATCGGTATCTTAAAGTTTTTTCCCGAGCGGCATCGGGTGTTCAGAATTTTGAAACGAGCGACGGACATCTATCTATCGGTATTCACCGTCCTGAATTTTTGCGCGTAAGGCGCGAATTACGAAAGGAATAAGCTATGCAAGATTACATTTCCAAATGGCATAAGGAGTTATCGCTCTTTGCCTCGATCAAGAGCGTTCTCATTTTGGAGGGCAACGTGCTTGATTGTTATCAGTATCCTACCGACGGCTCTGTGCCGCGCGGCAGTATTTTGCGTCTTCCCGAATATCTGCATCATTTTTTCAAGGATCTTTCCTATCAGAATATCGTCTTTTACAATACGCTTGACGGTTTTTATAACAAGGTTGAGGAGGGGTATCTTGAGACTTTTGCAAAGCTCGTGGGTATTTCGACCTCAGCAAAGACGATCCCTGCCGATTTCAAGGGGGCGGATGCGAGCGCGCCGCAATATATCAAGACGGCGATGGAACAGTCGCTTGAGGCAACGGCGATTGTGATGGATCTTGCTTCGCGCGCTATCGTGTCGCCCGATATGATGGATCAGCGTGAGGTGGATAGCTTTACCCGCCTTTTACAGGCAAGTCTTGCGGCAAAGGACGTGCGTGTGGGTGGTGAGATGCGCAAGAATATTCTCGTTCTCATCGTTAATAAAGTAAACGACCTGCCGACCTGGTTTTATTTGCAAAATCCCGCCTCGAAAAGTATTGCGCTTTCTTATCCGACGAAAAAAGAACGCGAGGCGCTTGTCAAGGGCGAGAATTTTCGCAGCTTTTTTGCGCCCGATATTTATTTGTCGGAATTTGCGGCGTATGAGACAGCTCCTGATGAGCTTTTGAAAATTCAGGATCGTTTTGTTGGCTTGACGGAAGGGTTTTCTTTTACCGAGCTTAATGAGCTTCGACGTCTTTGTAAGCGTGAGCGGCTTCCGATCGCGCGCATGACCGATGTGGTCGATCTTTACCGTTACGGCGTGAAGGAAAATCCCTGGAAAAAACTTGATCGTGACAAGATCAAAAAGGGCGCTTCCTTTTTTGAAAGGCGTGTGAAGGGGCAAAACGGCGCGATTGCAAAGACGATGAACGTGATCAAGCGCGCGATCATGGCGAGCGACAGCGGCAATAAGCGTCCGAGAGGCGTCTTGTTCTTTGCCGGCCCGACGGGTACGGGTAAGACCGAAACCGCCAAAACGCTTGCCGAGCTTTTGTTTGGTGATGAGTCTGCCTGTATTCGCTTTGATATGAGTGAGTATCGTCAGAGTCATAGCGATCAGAAGCTGCTTGGCGCGCCTCCCGGTTATATCGGTTACGAAGCGGGAGGTCAGCTTACTAACGCCGTGAAAAAGCATCCGTTTTCGGTGCTTCTTTTCGACGAGATCGAAAAAGCCGATCCTTCTGTTCTTGATAAGTTTTTGCAAATCCTTGATGATGGCAGAATGACCGACGGTCAGGGCAATACCGTTTATTTCAGCGAGTGTGTGATTATTTTTACGAGCAATCTCGGTATGTATACCGAAGGTTCGGACGGAAAACGCCACCCGAGTGTAACCAACAAACAGTCCTATCGCGAGATTGTTCCCATTCTGAAGGGGGCGGTTGAAAATTATTTCAAGCTTATACTTGGAAAGCCGGAGCTTCTGAACCGTATCGGTGATAATATCGTGATCTATGATTTTATCCGTCCTGACGTGGCGCGTGAAATTCTTTCGTCGCAGGTGGAGGCGGTTTTACACCGTCACGCTGTCGAGCGGCGCATTCGGGTGACGCTTTGCGAGGAGGCGTTTGACTATCTTTACGAGAGGGTTCTGGAGTCGCTTGACAATAACGGCCGCGGTATTCGCAACGTCGTGCAAAGCTATCTTGAGGAGCTGCTTGACGGCTACCTTTTCGATCACAACGTCGATGAGGGCGCGAGCGTTACGGTTCTCCGTTTCTTTGAGGATGGCGACACCCCCACCGTTCAGGCTGTTGTGGAATAAGTTTTTTCATTTATATATATATTAACTAAATGCGGAAAACGGTTTCGTTTTCCGCATTTGGTTTTGCTGGGATACCGAGACAAATTAAAATTTGAACGGGTATTTTTTCCTTGATTTTGTTTTAAAAGTTTTTGAAAGGGCGTGGGAAAACTTTTTTCCAAAAAGTATCTATAAAAAATGTTGAGATACCGAGACAAATTAAAATTTGAACGGGTATTTTTTTCCTTGATTTTGTTTTGAGAGTTTTTGAAAGGGTGCGGGAAAACTTTTTTCCAAAAAGTATCTATAAAAAATGTTGAGATACCGAGACAAA
>CAZMAF010000024.1:0-10986 GCA_964564225.1 uncultured Lachnospiraceae bacterium | reverse complement strand
TTAAAATTTGAACGGGTATTTTTTCCTTGATTTTGTTTTGAGAGTTTTTGAAAGGGTGTGGGAAAACTTTTTTCCAAAAAGTTTTCCCACGAATAAAAAATTCTTCAAAAAAACGCTGTCTGCCTATTGACTTTATCACTTTAGTGTGCTAAAATGTCAAGCAGTTATTTCATTTTTATTGCATTGAAAGGATGGGTTTTTCATGACCGATCACGATCATTACAACGAATCCTTGTTAACGCTTGCAAAGGCATTTCTTTCGCTGTCGGGTGAGGAGGAATGTATCGCGTTTTTAAAAGATCTTTGCACCATACGCGAGGCTGAGGATATGGCGCAACGTCTTGAGGTTGCTATTTTGCTGAAGGCGGGCAAGAATTATCAGGAAATTTCAAAGACTACGGGTGCAAGTACTGCGACCATCTCACGTGTCAGTCGCTCGCTTGTATACGGCAGCGGCGGTTATCGCAGTGTGCTGGAAAAGCTTTAAAAACAGGAGTACGTTATGGCATACAATCAAAATAACGAGCCGATTGAGCTGACCTTACAGTCGCTTTATCGCTCTTACGGGTATACCCTTTTTAAAATGAGTAAATTTGAAGAATACGAGCTTTATGCCGAGAATAAAAATTTTCTCGTATCCGGGCAGGTCATTACCTTTACCGATACCACGGGCAGACTGATGGCATTAAAGCCGGACGTAACGCTTGCGATCGTAAAAAATACGAAGGATGAGCCGTTGGCGCGCAAAAAGCTCTATTATACCGAAAGCGTTTACCGCGTATCGCAGAAAAGCTCTACCTTCCGTGAAATTCAGCAGGCAGGTGTTGAGTGCCTTGGCAACATTGACGCACTTTGCCTTGGTGAGATTCTCACGATGGCGAAAAAGAGTCTTTTGGCGATTTCGTCTGATGCGGTGCTTGCCGTTTCGAGTCTTGACCTTGTTGATCTTGCCGTTAAGGCGCTTGGCATTTGCAAGGATCGCGAGGGCGCGATTCTCGATTGCGTGGGCGAGAAAAACATCCACGGTATTGATGAGATTTTAAGAGAAGAAGGAATTTCTCTTGAAAACAGCGATTTTCTGAAGATGCTTCTTGCAAGCTACGGCAAGCCCTCGGCAGTACTGCCGAAAATCGAAGCGCAGCTTGACTCCAAGGAAGCGAAGACGGTGCTTGCTGCCTTCCGGGAAACGCTTGCGGGAATCGACGAGGAGAAGATCGTCGTTGATTTTTCAACGCTCGGGGATATGCGCTATTATACGGGTATCGTATTCCGCGGTTACATCAACGGTATTGCCGAAAACGTGCTGTCGGGCGGGGAGTACAACCGTCTGATGCAGAAGATGCAGAAGGCATCCCGCGCTGTCGGCTTTGCGGTTTATCTCGATCTTCTTGACGATTTTGGAAAATCAGATTCGGCTTACGATTATGATGCTGCTATTTTGTATGATGATGTTACGGCAAATGCGGCTTTTTTGGCAGCTGAACAGCTCCGATCGGAAGGATTTTCTGTGATTACTGAAACCTATATTCCCGAAAATCGCAGTTTCAGAAAGTTGTATACCGTTACGAAAGGGGGCGAGCTTTGTGAAAGAGATGCTTAATATCGCGCTTCCCAAGGGAAGACTTGGTGAAAAGGTTTACGGTATGTTTGAAAAGGCGGGTTTTGAATGCCCCTCTATCAAAGAGCCCTCTCGTAAGCTGATTTTTGAAAATGAGGAAAAAGGCGTGCGCTATTTCTGGGTGAAGCCCTCTGACGTTGCTATTTACGTGGAGCGCGGCGCTGCCGATCTTGGCGTGTGTGGCAAAGATATTTTGCTTGAATACTGCCCCGACGTATATGAATTGCTTGATCTTGGTATCGGTAAATGCCGTATGGCGGTTGCAGGCCCGAAAAGTTTTCGCGACACCCCCGACAAGACTCTGAAGGTTGCCACCAAATTTTCGCATATTGCCGCTGATTATTACAGACGGCAGGGACGTGACATTGACATTATTCATCTGAACGGCTCGATTGAGATCGCGCCCATTCTGAAATTGTCCGACGTGATCGTCGATATTGTCGAAACGGGTACGACCTTGAAGGAAAATGATCTTGAGGTCAAAGAAACCATTGTGCCGATTTCGGCGCGTCTCATCGCTAATAAGGCGCGTTATCGCTTTGTGAGCGAAACGATTGAAAATATTTTAGCAAGCTTCCGCAAGGCTATCAGCGAGAAGTAACGAAAGGATACCGTATGATCACCATATACCGCTACGGCGAGGTTTCAAACGATGACATTTTTGCGCGCGTGACTCCGGAATTTGACGTTGCAAGTATTGTTTCCGATATTATCGCGACGGTCCGAGAGCAAAAGGATAAAGCGCTTTATGCCTATACTGAAAAATTTGATAAGGCGAAACTCACCGCTCTACGGGTAAGTGAGGATGAGATTGCCGAGGCGCTCGCTTTGGTCGATGCAGGATTTATTGAAATTCTTGAAAAAAGCGCCGCTAATATCCGAAAATTTCATGAAAAACAGGTCAGAAATTCTTTTATCATTAACGACGAGGACGGCATCGTGGTCGGACAGAAGATTATTCCCGTTGATCGCGCGGGGCTTTACGTGCCGGGCGGTACGGCAGCGTACCCTTCGACCGTGTTGATGGATGCGATTCCTGCAAAAATCGCAGGTGTTCGCGAGGTCGTGATGGTAACTCCGCCGAATGCCGAGGGCAAGATCAATCCTGTGATTCTTGCTGCCGCATTGGTTGCGGGTATTGATAAAATTTATAAAGTAGGGGGCGCACAGGCGATTGCTGCGCTTGCTTACGGTACGGAAAGCATCCCGAAGGTTGATAAGATCGTCGGTCCGGGTAACGCTTTCGTTGCCGAGGCAAAAAAGCAGGTGTTCGGCGCGGTGTCAATTGATATGATCGCAGGTCCGAGCGAAATTCTCATCGTTGCCGACGGCAAGACCAATCCCGCGCACGCCGCCGCCGACCTTCTTTCCCAGGCGGAACACGACCGCCTTGCTTCCGCCGTTCTTGTGACCGATTCTTACGCGCTTGCCGAAGCGGTAAGCGTGGAGCTTGAAAAGCAGATTCCAAAGCTGCTCCGTTCCGGGATTGCGCGTGAGTCGATTGATCAGAACGGCAAGATCATTGTGGCAGACACCCTGGAGGCGGCTATCGAGATCGCCAATGAGATCGCGCCCGAGCATCTTGAGCTGCTCGTTGACAATCCCTTTGACTATCTGGACAGCATCCGTCACGCAGGCTCGATTTTTATGGGCAGAAACTGCCCCGAGGCGCTCGGTGACTATTACGCAGGCCCGAACCACACCCTGCCGACGAGCGGTACGGCAAAGTTTTCGTCGCCTTTGTCGGTAGATGATTTCATTAAGAAAACGCAGTATACCTATTATACGAAGAAGGCGCTTGACCGTGTAGCCGAGGACGTTGCCTATTTTGCAACCCTCGAAGGTTTGACAGCACATGCTGAAAGCGCGATCATCCGCTCGAAGAAAGCGTGACATAATGAGCGTATACCTTTCAAAAAAACACGCAGCCCTCGTTCCTTACGTACCGGGTGAGCAGCCGAAGGACCGTCGGTATATTAAGCTGAATACCAACGAATCTCCCTTCAAGCCTTCCGAAAAGGCAACGGCGGCGGCAAAAGAGGCAACCGACAGCTTACAGCTTTATTCCGATCCGACGGCATCGAGGCTTCACAAAGCGATCGCCGCAACCTACGGTTGCGACGAGGCGAATATTCTTGCCACCAACGGTTCGGATGAAATTTTGAATTTTGCTTTTATGGCGTTTTGCGACGACGGGCATCCCGCCATTTTTCCCGATATTACCTATGGATTTTACGAGGTTTTTGCCGAGATCAATCACGTTCCTTATGAAAAAGTACCTTTGAAGGGCGATCTTTCGATCGACGTTGACGGTATGATGAATCGCCGCGGCGTGATTTTTCTTGCCAATCCCAACGCGCCGACAGGACTTTTGTTGCCGCTTTCGGAGGTTGAAAAGATTGTGAAAACCACCGACGGCGTTGTGGTAGTTGACGAGGCGTACGTCGACTTCGGAGGGGAAAGCGCGCTTTCACTGCTTCCCTTCTATAATAATCTGCTCGTCACGCGCACGTTTTCAAAATCGCGCTCGATGGCAGGCGCAAGACTTGGCTTTGGCATTGCGAACAAAGCTCTGATCGATGATCTTGTGCAAATGAAATACGCCACCAATCCCTATAACGTCAATGCTATGACGATGGCGGCGGGCATTGGCTGTCTTGCTGATGAGGCGTATACGGAAAAGAATTGCCGGACGATTATGGAAAACCGCGCGTATCTCACGGAAAAGCTGACCGAGCTTGGCTTTGTTTTGACAGACTCGCGCGCCAATTTCGTGTTTGCCAAGAAAGCCGGTTTTGAAGGGGAGTATCTGTATCATGCGCTTCGCGCACGCGGTATTCTCGTTCGCCATTTCAGATTGGCACGTATCTCGGACTATCTTCGCATTACGGTCGGTTCGCGCGAGGAGTGCGAGGCGCTCGTTTCGGCGCTTTCGGACATCGTTTTATCAAAATAAGGAGAAAAGTATGAGAATTGCGAAATTAAACAGAAAAACCAAAGAGACCGATATTACCCTCGTTTTGAATCTTGACGGTAAGGGCGAGTCTGCCGTTAATACGGGTTGCGGTTTTCTTGATCACATGCTCGAGCTTTTTGCTAAACACGGTAATTTTGATTTGGCGCTGACTTGCGCGGGCGATACGCATATTGATTTTCACCACACGGTTGAAGACGTCGGTATCGTTCTCGGTGAGGCGGTCAAGGAAGCGCTTGGCGACAAGCGCGGTATCGTACGCTATGGCTCGCTTGTTTTACCGATGGACGAGGCTCTCATTCTTGCCGCCATCGACCTTTCGGGCAGAGCGTACCTGAATGATCAGCTGAAGATCCTTCCCTACAAGGTCGGTACTTTTGATACCGAGCTTGTGAAGGAATTTTTTCTTGCTTTTACCCGTAGTGCCGGGTGCAATCTGCATCTCGTTCAGCTTGCGGGCGAAAACGCGCATCACATCATTGAGGGCGCGTTCAAGGCGTTTGCCCGCGCGATGCGTGAGGCGGTCGCAATTGACGAAAGAAATCCCAATGCCATTCCTTCAACGAAAGGATCGCTCTGATGACGGTTATCATTGACTACGGCGTTGGTAATCTCTTTTCGCTGACAAGCTCGTTTCGGGCAATCGGAGCTGACGTTACCGTGTCATCTTCGCCCGATGATATCCGCCGCGCCGACCGTCTGGTTCTGCCCGGTGTCGGCGCATTCCGCGACGCTGCCGAAAAATTACGTTCGTCGGGACTTGATCGGGTGATTATTGAGGAGGCACGGCGCGGTAAAAAACTGCTCGGTATCTGTCTTGGCATGCAAATGCTGTTTGAAAAAAGCTATGAATACGGCGAGCATGAGGGTCTTGGGCTGTTAAAAGGTGAGATTCGTCCGATCCGCGAGGTGATCCATGCGGATTTGAAAATCCCTCACATCGGCTGGAATGCACTGCATTTTCATAAGAACTCTCCCTTGTTTCGCTATCTTGGCGAAGGGGATTGCGTGTATTTCGTGCATTCCTACTACGCGGCGGGCTGTGAGGATTCGCTCGTGGCTACGGCGGAATATTCCGCATCGCTTACTGCCGCCGTCGCCAAGAACAATATTTACGGTTGTCAGTTTCATCCCGAAAAGAGCGGTAACGTGGGATTGAAGATTTTAAAAGCTTTTCTTGAGCTTTAACGGAGAAAAAGTATGCTGATTTTTCCTGCAATTGATTTATATGAAAAAAAAGCCGTCCGTCTTTACAAGGGCGATTACAGCAAAATGACGGTTTACAGCCATGATCCGCTTTCGGTTGCGCGTGATTTTGAAGCGGCCGGTGCTGAGTGGATTCATACTGTCGATCTTGAAGGCGCTCGCGACGGCACGACACCCAATCTTGACATAGTTCGCGCGATTTGCGAGAATACCGCGCTTAAGGTGGAGATCGGGGGCGGCATCCGCTCGATAGAAACGGTCGAAACATATCTTGCCGTCGGTGTATCACGCGTCATTCTCGGTACGGCGGCGGTAGAAAACACGCCTTTTTTACAGGAAGCGATCTCGAAATACGGCGACAGGATCGCGGTGGGCGTTGATCTTAAGGATGGCAAGATTGCTCTGCGCGGCTGGCGCGAGACTGCCGGCGTTGATACCTTCGCGTTTCTTTCCGAGCTTGAGGCGATGGGTCTTTCGACCGTGATCTGTACCGATATTGCCAAGGATGGCGCAATGCAGGGGGCATCTCACGAGCTTTACGAGTTGCTCTCAGGCCGTTATTCCTTTAATCTTATCGCTTCGGGCGGGGTGTCTTCGATGGAGGACATCCGTCGTTTAAAAAAGCTTTCGCTTTACGGCGCGATCGTCGGCAAGGCGTATTACACGGGGGCAATCGAGCTTTCTGCGGCAATTAAGGAGGCTTCATGATTACCAAACGAATTATTCCCTGCCTTGACGTGAAAAACGGCAGAGTGGTCAAGGGTACGAATTTTATGGGACTTGCCGACGTGGAAAATCCCGTCACGCTTGCCAGATATTACAGCAATAACGGCGCAGATGAGCTTGTGTTTTATGATATTACCGCATCGAGTGAAGGGCGCGCTCTTTTTACCGATATTCTGACCGAGGTCGCAAAGACCATTTTTATTCCCTTGACGGTGGGTGGCGGCATCAATACGCTTGATGATTTCGATCGCGTTCTCAAATGCGGCGCGGATAAGGTCAGCGTGAATTCGGGTGCTATCCGAAATCCTGATCTCATCGGCGAAGCGGCTAAGCGCTACGGCGATCAATGCGTGGTGCTTTCGGTGGATATCAAGCGCGTTGACGGTAAATTTACCGTTTTTTCAAAGGGCGGCAGAGAGAATACGGGGCTTGATGCGATCGAATGGATCAAGCGCGGCGTGGCATCCGGCGCAGGCGAGATCGTTGTGAACTCGATCGACACCGACGGCGTGAAGCGCGGCTTTGATCTCGAAATGCTGAAAGCGGTTAACGACGCCGTATCGGTTCCCGTGATTGCCTCGGGCGGCGCAGGCTGTATGGAGGATTTTATCACGCTTTTTCAAACGATTCCTACGGTTGACGCAGGACTTGCGGCATCTATCTTCCATTTCGGCGAGGTGAAAATTGCCGCGCTGAAGGAGGCGCTTCACCGTGAGGGTATTACGGTCAGATTGTAAAACGCAACCAACGGTTGCGAGGAAAGGATTTTGTTATGTTAGATATTAATACGCTGAAATTTGATGAAAAGGGGTTGATTCCCGCCGTAGTGGTACATGCTGAAACGGGAAGACTTCTGACACTTGCTTATATGAATCGCGAGAGTCTTGGCATTACGATGGAAAAAGGCTTGACCTGCTTTTACAGCCGCTCCCGTCAGGAGCTTTGGCTGAAGGGCGAAACCTCGGGTAATTATCAGAAGGTGGTGTCTATCACCGCTGACTGTGACAGGGATGCGCTTGAAGTGCGTGTTTTGCCCGAAGGCCCTGCTTGCCATCTCGGTACAGAATCCTGCTTTGAAAATATTCTTTGGGAAAATGAGAACGCGCATCCCTTTACCTTGGCGGGACTGATGTCGCTGATTGAGGGCAGAAAGACCGATAAGAAGGAAGGCTCGTATACCACGTATCTTTTTGAAAAGGGTATTGACAAAATTCTTAAAAAGGTGGGCGAGGAATGCACGGAGGTTATTATCGGCGGTAAGGCGGGCGATAAAAAGGAAACGATTTACGAAATTGCCGATCTGACTTATCACGTTATGGTGCTGATGATCGAAATGGGTATTTCGCTTGAGGATATCCACCGTGAGCTTGCTTCCCGTCACGTAATCGACAAAAAGGTCAAGCAGGAAAAAATGACGACATGAGTCTTTTTGATCTGCACGTTCATACCGTATATTGCGACGGTAAGGCTACGCCGCGCGAGATGATTGAAGGGGCAATGGCAAAGGGCTTGTCGGCAATCGGTTTTTCAGCGCACGCTTACACCGCGTTCGATGAGAGCTACTGTATGAAAAAAGAAGACGTTTCCCGCTATCTTTCGGAGCTTGCCGCTCTGAAAGCGGAATACGCTGACAGAATTTCGGTGTATATTGGCTTTGAGGTCGATGCTTATGGCGAAAAGCCGGCAGATGAGTACGATTATCTTATCGGTTCGGCGCATTACGTGAAGAAAAACGGCAAGTATTACGACGTCGATCTTTCCCTTGAAGCTGCCAAAAAGACGGTTTCGGAAGTTTTCGACGGCGATGCCGATGCGTATGCCGAGGCGTATTATGAGGCAATGGCAACCGTTGGTTGCCATGCGCCTTCTGTAATCGGGCATTTTGATCTTTTGACGAAGTTTAACGAGCGAGAGGCTGTGATCAATACGGCATCGCCGCGTTATATTGCGGCGTGGCAGAGGTGCGCCGACAGGCTTCTTTCGCTCGGTGTACCTTTTGAGGTCAATACCGGCGCGATTTCGCGCGGCTACCGCACGATGCCTTATCCGTCTTTGGAAATTCTCGATTATCTTAAGGCGCGCGGCGCGCGATTTATACTTTCGTCTGATGCGCACAGCGTTTTGGCGATAGGTTATGCGTTTGACGAGGTAAAGATGCTTTTGGCGGAACGCGGTATTAAGCCCGAGACGGCGGTTTCGATCTTCTGATGCCTTTGTTTTGTAAATAATTTGTAAACAATCGTAAAAAATAGTGCAATCGAAAAACGGTTGTGGTATAATCAATCTGCTATGTGTAGGGGGATCCTTGCGCAAAAGCGGAAATCGACGGCTCGGCTTACGGGTGTAGTTCACCTGCCGTTTGCTTAGCTGTACGAAATATCTATTTTTATGAGGTGAAAACCATGCTTGAGAAAGAAGTAAAGCAGCAAATCATCGTTGACAACGCTGTCCACGAAGGCGACACCGGTTCGCCTGAAGTCCAGATCGCTATCCTCACCAAGAGAATTGCGGATCTTACCGAACATCTGAAGAAGAACCCCCACGACAACCACAGCCGTCGCGGTCTTTTCAAAATGGTCGGTAAGAGAAAGAATTTCCTCAATTATCTTATGAAGAAGGATATCGAAAGATACCGTGCTATCGTTGCAAAGCTCGGTCTGAGAAAGTAATAGCACATAAAAGGGCGTATATTTCGGCATCAGCCGTTCATACGCCCTTTTCTGCGATTACACTCTCAATTAAAAAGAAAAAGAACGGAAACATTCCGTTTTTCGTAAGAAAATGCGGTCTATTGAATATGAATAATGAATGCTCGCCATTGTGGTAAAGTAACGGGACAAGCGTTCGGTCAAGCCGAAGGGCGTTCACTATTCACTATTCAAAGCTCCGCACAAAAATCAAATATTTACGGAGGAATTTATCAATGTTTGAGAACTACAAGGTATTTAAGACAGAAATCGCAGGCAGACCTCTTGTTGTTGAGACCGGTAAGATAGCAGGTCTTGCCAACGGCTCCTGCCTCGTGCGCTACGGCGAGACTTCGATTCTCGCTACCGCAACCGCATCCGCAAAGCCCAGAGAAGGTATTGACTTTCTGCCTCTTTCGGTAGATTTTGACGAGCGTCTTTACGCTGTCGGCAGAATCCCCGGCGGCTTTCTTCGCCGCGAGGGCAGACCTTCCGAAAAGGCGATCCTCACCTCGCGTGTGATCGACCGTCCCATCCGTCCTCTTTTTCCGAAGGATCTTCGCAACGACGTAGCGCTTAATCTGCTCGTTCTTTCGGTTGACAACGACTGCGCTCCCGAGGTTGTCGGTATGCTCGGCGCATCGCTCGCGCTTTCGATTTCCGATATTCCGTGGAACGGTCCGATTGCAGGCGTTCACGTAGGTCTTGTTGACGGCGAGCTTGTCATCAATCCCACCAGCGAGCAGAGAGAAAGATCGGCGCTTCAGCTGACCGTTGCTGCATCCGAAAAGAAGGTCGTTATGATCGAAGCGGGTGCTAACGAGGTCGATGACGACACGATGTTTGATGCGATTATGCTTGCGCACGAGGAGGCAAAACGTCTTTGCGCATTCATCAACGAGATTGTTGCCGAGGTTGGTAAGCCCAAGTTCAGCTATCCTTCCTGCGAGCTTGACCATAATATGTTCGACGAGATTTTCGCTTTCTGCGAAAAGGACTTGATGTTCGCGCTTGATACCGATGATAAGACGGTACGCGATGCCAGAATGCAGCCCATTCAGGATGCCATTATCGAGAATTTCTCGGAAAAATATGAAAATCTTGACACGATGCTCCCTGAGCTTGTTTATAAGATGCAGAAGAAGATTGTTCGCCGTTGGCTTCTCGTAGACCACAAGCGTGTTGACGGCAGACGTCTTGATGAGATTCGTCCTCTTGCCGCAGAGGTTGATCTTCTGCCCAGAGTACACGGCAGCGGTCTCTTTACGAGAGGTCAGACGCAGGTTCTGACGGTTGCAACCCTTGGTACGATCAAGGATGCGCAGATGCTCGATACCATCGACGAAGAAGAATCGAAGCGTTATATGCATCACTATAATATGCCCGGCTTCTCGACCGGTGAAGCAAAATCCACACGTTCGCCCGGCAGACGTGAGATTGGTCACGGCGCACTCGCTGAGCGCTCGCTCATTCCCGTACTTCCCTCGGTTGAGGAATTTCCTTATGCGATCCGTTGTGTATCCGAGGTTGTTTCCTCGAACGGTTCTACCTCGCAGGCATCTGTTTGCGGCTCGACTCTTGCGCTGATGGCGGCAGGTGTTCCGATTTCAGCACCCGTTGCCGGCATCTCCTGCGGCTTGATTACCGAAGAAGACGGCAGCTGGATGACCATGATCGACATTCAGGGCGTTGAAGACTTTTACGGCGATATGGACTTCAAAGTAGCCGGTACGCACAAGGGTATCACTTCTATCCAGATGGACCTTAAGATCGAC
>CAZMAF010000023.1:0-25304 GCA_964564225.1 uncultured Lachnospiraceae bacterium | reverse complement strand
CCCGTAAGGGCAAACATCGTTTAGCGTGATTTGTCCGTTAAGGACATCACGCTAACTCCTTCGGGATTTTGAATTATACTTCCGTCTCTCTCAGATACTTCTCGCGATACGCCGAGCGGATCTTCTCGTAGGTTTCGCTGTCCTTGCCGCCGACGGGCGTTCCGTTGACCTCACAAACGGCAACGCCGTGTACGCTCGACGCCATCATCATGATCTCGTCGGCATCCATCAGCTCGGCAAAGGAAAAGGCTCTTTCCTCCACAGGAATACCCTTCTCGCGACAAATCGCGATCGTATGCATACGGGTAATACCGGGCAGAATCAAATTGGTCAAGGGCGCGGTAATAAATTTTCCGTCCTTCAAAATCGCCATATTGGAATGCGAGCCCTCGGTAATATAGCCGTTTCTCACAAAGATTGCCTCGTCACAACCATGATCCTTCGCCGTCTGATTGGCAAGGACGTTTGGCAGGAGGTTGATCGTTTTGACGTTGCAGAAATAGTAACGGTTATCCTCTACCGACCAAAGCTTGTAGCGGCAGGAAGCGGTATCGAGCAGCTTGTGAGGACGCACCGTTACGAGAAGATTGGGCGCGACTCCCTTCGGGAAGGCGTGCGAGCGGAGCGCCGTGCCGCGCGTCATGTGCCAATAAAGGCAAAACTCGTCCGAGTCAAGCTTCATAACGAGCGACTCGAGAAGCGCCTTTAACTCCGCTTTCGTCATATTTGGCTCGATACGGATCATGGAGAGCGATTTGAAAAAGCGATCAATATGCTCGTCAAGAGCGAAAATTTTATAATTTCTGCCGTATGCCGCATCGTAAACGCCGTCGGCGTAGTAATTCGAGCGGTCATTGGCGGGAATCATCAATTCTTCAAGGGGTGCTGTCACGCCGTTATAATAACCAATCGTTTGCATAAGAAGTCCTCTGTCGATAAAATATAATATACTTGTTATGATATAGTATACCCATTATAGAACAAAATCAACGGCAATGCAAGAGTTCAAAGAAAAATAGTAGTTTTTTTTATAAATCCCTCTAAATTTTTTCCAAACAGTTGCAAAGCTTTGAAAAATATGGTAAACTATACTGTACGGGTTTATACTTACGGAGGTATTATATGCGAATCGTAAAGCTCGACGTGGGTGACACGCTCGAAATGAAGAAACAACACCCCTGCGGCGGCAAGACCTTCACGGTTCTGCGCATAGGCAGCGATATTCGCATTCGCTGTCAGAATTGCGGACACGACGTCACCGTAGCACGTGAAAAACTCGAAAAAAATATCAAAAAGATAACGGGAGCCCAAGATGGCAAAAACGACCACTAAAAACGCTAAGAAACGTTCCTTCACCGACAACGCCTTCTGTAACTATTTCAAAAATCTCTGGCAAAAATTCACCGAAACGCCATTCGGCAAAAAGACGGTGACGCATTTCAATAAGCAAGGCTATTTGTATTTTTCTTTTTTCGTACCCGCCCTGCTCTTTTTCATGGTCTTCATTCTGCAAGGCACATACCCCTTCGGTAAGGGCTCGGTGCTGGTGCTTGACTTAAACGGTCAGTACGTCTATTTCTTTGAAGCCCTCCGCAAAGCCGTGTACGGTGATGCCTCGCTCCTCTACTCGTGGTGCGGAACGCTTGGCGCGGAATTTATCGGCATTTACGCCTATTATATCGCCAGCCCCCTGTCTTATATCGTCGCGCTCTTTCCCGAAGGCGCAATGACCGAAGCGCTGTTAACAATCGAACTTGTCAAATGCGGACTCTCGGGACTTACGATGTCCTACTACCTCAAAAAATCTCGCCCGCGCTCAGGCGAGATGGTCACCATCATCATTGCCGTAATGTATGCCCTCTCGGCTTACGCCGTCGTTATGGCGCACAATACGATGTGGATTGATGCGATCATCTGGTTGCCCCTTCTGACCTACGGCATCGAGCGCCTTATCAATTACGGTCACTTCAAGCTTTTCACCGTAGCCCTCGCGATGACGATCATCTCGAACTTCTATATCGGCTACATGATCTGCTTCTACGTCTTCATCTATTTCTTCTACTACTATTTCTTCGCCTCACACCGCGAAAGCACTGCCGTCGGCGAAGTAACAAGCGGCAACAACAACTTTATAAACGAGCGCTGCCATTTCTTACGCTCGCTTGTCAGAATCGGACTTGCCGCCGTGATCGCGCTCCTCATTTCCGCCTTCATCATCCTCCCCACCTACTACTCGCTCACACTCGGTAAGACAACCTTCTCCGACCCGACGTGGGAATACGTTCTCGCAAATCCCGAAGGCACGGAAAAGCTCCTGTTCAAGTTCAATCCCTTCGAATTTATTGCGAAGCTTATGATCGCTTCCTACGACAGCGTGCGCCCCTCGGGACTTCCCTTCCTTTACTGCGGTATGCTCACGCTCATTCTCGTACCGGTCTATTTCATTTCAAAACGAGTCAATTTCCGTCAAAAACTCGGTGCAGGACTCATTCTCTCAATCTATTTTCTATTTATGATCGTCGCGCCCGTCGATATGCTCTTGCACGGCGCACAGGAGCCCAACTGGTTAAATTACCGTTACAGCTTCATTTTCAGCTTTTTACTGCTCGTTCTCGCCCATCGCGGTCTTGAGCTTTTCCACACAATCAAGCTGAAGAAAACGATTACCGTCGCAAGTGTATGGGCAGGTCTCGTACTCCTCTCGACACCCTTCGTCAGCGAAATGTTCGAGACTCCCGAGGTCAGCTATATCCGCCGCCTTCTTCTCTTTATGCTTCTTCCCATCGCGCTTCTTGCCATCTATGAAGCGGCACATTATTATATCCTCAAGGATCGGAAAAATCCCGTCCTGCGTACCTCGATGATCACAACGCTTGCCATCATCGTCTGCCTTGAAGCTTTCGTCGGCACACTTTTAAACACCACCTCGCTGAACGAGGACGTCACCTTCTCGCCCAAATATACCAATATCGGTCTTGAAGGCTATGACAATTTCCTCGACCGCTTCCGTCCCATCGTCAACGCCGTTCAGGACTCTGACAGCAGCTTCTACCGTATGGAAAAAGCGCACGGTACCGACCACGTCAGAAAATACGCCGATAACTACGCGCTCAATATGCGCGGTCTTACCGGCTCGACCTCGACGCTCAACTCGAAAACGATCGACTTTCTCGACCGACTCGGCTATATCAGCTATTCCAACGTATCAAGCCATAAGGGCGCAACATCGGTCGGCGATGCACTGCTCGGCGTAAAATACCTCATCAGCGACACCGACCGTACAAACGACAGCTACTTCCTCGAAGCCTATAAAGTGCTTACCGA
This sequence comes from uncultured Lachnospiraceae bacterium, assembly GCA_964564225.1. Taxonomy (GTDB): domain Bacteria; phylum Bacillota; class Clostridia; order Oscillospirales; family CAG-272; genus RGIG1993. The sequence continues at coordinate 21,980 of CAZMAF010000023.1, read as the reverse complement.
CAATCAGGGACTTTCAACCAACATCCACGAATACGAGGAGGGCAAGTATCTTTACAGCTACGAAAATCTTTACGCCCTTTCGATCGCTTATCTTTCATCGGGTAATATCAAGGACTATAACATTACCGAATCGCCCTCTCCCTTTGTCACAATGAACAGCCTTCTCACCGCGCTGCTCGGTGAGGAAACCGAGGTTTTCAAGGAAATTGAAACAAGCAGAAGCAATATTTCGGTATCCGATAACGTCAATATGGAAACGCCGAACTATCTCGTCAAGAAGTACGATAAGGACGGCAACCGCATTCCCAAAACCGATGCAAACGGCGATACTGTCTACAATGACTCGGGCGAAGTTTCCTATACAACCAAGAGCGTTGCATATTATTCCTTCACCAGAAAGAGCGGCGAAACGGGCGATATGGAAATCACCATTACCTTCACCGTTCCCGAAACCGTAAAGGACGGCACAGAAATTCTCTTTAAACTTCCCACCGATTATCCGCGTGAAGCAAAATGGACTTTCACTTCTTCCGCCGAAGGATCGGAAGAACTGAAAGGCTCTTGCTTCATTTCTAGTGATAAAACCGACTGCATTCTCTCTCTCGGCAGAATGAACGCAGGCGACGTCGGCACGCTGAAACTCACGGTAGAGGGAGAAAACTTCTACTTTGAGCAAGGGTACGAAAGCGGAATCTTCTACTACGTAGACGAAGAAGCCTACCAAGAAGCGTTCACCAAGCTCGCCGAAGGCAATTTCAAGATTGAGGACTACACCGAAAGCTATTTCAAAGGCTCAATCACGGTTGAAGAAGGAAAAAATACCGTCTTTACCACGATTCCCTATGAAAAATATTGGAATGTCTACATCGACGGCGAAGAGGTCGAAACCTATATGACATGCGCCGCGCTCCTCGCTTTCGATATTGAAGAAAACGGCACGCACACCGTTGTGATCGAATATGTTTCCGACCCCTTGAATCAGGGCATCTTCCTCGGTGTCATCGGTCTTACCCTTCTCGTCGGCTGGGTAACGCTCGACAGTATCTTCTTCAGAAAGAAACGCCTTGCCAACTGCACGCTTGATTACGACTGCCTTTCCGAGCTAGACTATATCAGCGACGGCTACGATGAAGAAATCCTCGACAAGCTCAAAAAACAACGGCACCGCAAAAAGAAACAACGCGGAAAATAAGCGCATACAAACCAAAAGGACTATCTCAAAAACGAGATGGTCCTTTTTCTATTGATCGGATTTTTCACGATTGTACCGGCGGCATAACAACCGCTCAGGAAACAATTTTATCAATCCGCTGTTGGCTTACGCTATGGCTTACTGCAAAATCGACGATGCCGGATAAAATGCCGTCTTATCGAGGACGCCCCTGCCGAATACCGAAAAAACCGCAAAAACCGTGAGGGTTGGTTTAATCGCAATCCTCACGGTTTTTATTGATAAAATTACTTATTACCTCTCTTGACTTTAAGACCTGCGTTTTCTGGCTTATCAAGCTCCTCGTCAACGATAACGAGAAGACGCTCGGCATCAGCACCGAACAGCTCATCCTTCTTACATTTCGTCAGCCATCTTGCCGCATCGACGATCTTCTTCGTCGTATCAATACCAAAAAGGAAACACGCGCCAACATAATACTGCGCAAAGGTATTGCCCTTGCTTGCGGCAGAAAGGAAGGAGCGGAATGCCCAATTATGCTTGCCCATCACAAGACATACGCAACCGAACTCGTAAGCATCGTCGGCAGGCACCAAGAAAAGCGCCTCACTCTGCGTTTCAAAATCCTCATCGGTCATGCCTTCTGCCTTAGCACGACAGGAGGCAATCGCCTCATCACCAAGCTTCGCTAAGAAGGTTTCATAGAACGCTGCCTTAAATTCCTCGCTGACCGTCGGCTGCGCACTCTTGGGTGTCGTGCGTACAAGCGGCTTTTTCGGTGCTACGGGAGCAACGGGAGTTGTGATCGTAACCTCGGAAACAACCTCAGAAACAGGCGCAGAAACATCGGTTTCAGCCGTTTCTTCAAGAACAACCGGCGTATCAATCGGCAAAACGACCTGCTCATCGGGAAGAATCACAACGGGCTTTTCAACCGTTTCCTCAAGAGTCTCGGAAATCTCATCGCTTTCTTCGCTCGTTACAATGGGAATTTCCTCAACAACGGTGAAGGAAAGCTGTGCTTCATCCTCGGTTACAACGGGTTCTTTAACCACAACGGGCTCTTCAACCACAACGAGTTCTTCAACCACAACGGGCTCTTCAACCACAACGGGCTCTTCAACCACAACGAGTTCTTCAACCACAACGGGCTCTTCAACCACAACGGGCTCTTCAACCACAACGGGCTCTTCAACAGTAACAGACTCATTAATAACTTCGGTCGCCACTTCTTCAACAAGCTTGGGCGCAGTAACCGACAAAATCGACTCGGTATAACGGTAGTGACGGCTTGCGCGCAAAAGCGTCTCATTTCTCGATTTGTTTATATGAATTTGAGAGAAACGCTCCTCATCTTCATCAAAATAAACGTCGGTAATTTCAGGACACGAATCAAACGCGCCGTATTCAATCTGACGAAGCGCGCCTGTCAAAGCAATCTTTTCAAGCGTTTTGCAATAAGCAAAAGTGTTCCACTTCAGAACCTCTACTCCGCTGCCGATCGAAAGCTTCTTCAGACCGTAACACTCCATAAACGCCTTTTCACCGATCTCAAGCACCTCATCCCCGATCGCCATTTCCTCAAGCGAAATACAGCGGGCAAACGCCTCGTCACCAATCGCGGTAACGCTCACAGGCAGAACCAGACGCTTCAGCGAAAGACACATATAGAAAGTCTTAGCGGCAATAAACGGCACACCCTCGGGAAGAACAATATCTTCAAGCTTCTTACAGGAAGAAAATGCATTATTCTCGATCAGCGTAACTGTTTTTGGCATATCCACGCTGACAAGATTCTGGCAGTGATCAAAAGCGCGCTCACCGATCGTCAGAACACCCTTCGGAATCTTGACCGACTCAATTACGGTATTGAATGCAAACGCCTGCGCGCCGATTGCGCGTACATGATCGGGAATGATAACGTGCGCCTCATTTCCCGTATATTTCACAAGAATATTTTTATCAATGCGGAAATTATCCATATTCACAACTCCTTATGCGGAATTTCAACGCCTGCCGACTATGTGGTACAACAGTATAGTTCACATATATTATACAGTATATAGCGTATTTTGTCAATAAATTTTTTACAAAAAATTATGCTTTTTTAGCTGTTTTGTTATGTTTTTTCTCAAAAACACCCAAAAATCCAATCAAAAGCGTCCAACTATACCAGGTTTTCCACAATCCCTTGTACCACAAGATATTGTGTTTTATCAAAATCTCATCACGCCACAAGAATTTCTTTTTCCGGTAAAATAAAAAAACGATTTCCATATTGATAGCAACAACAAAGTTCCGTATTGATTTTTAAATTCCATCGCCTATACAAAAACACCTCTCTCAAACTGAGTTTGAGAGAGGTGTTTTACGATTTGAATTATTCTTCGGTAACGTCTTCCGTTGCCTCAGCAGACGTCGTACCTGTCTTTTCAAGCACGATGTCACGGTAACGCTGCATACCCGTACCTGCAGGGATGAGCTTACCGATAATCACGTTTTCCTTCAGACCGATCAGGTGATCGACCTTGCCGGCAATTGCCGCCTCGGTGAGTACCTTGGTGGTTTCCTGGAAGGATGCGGCAGACAGGAAGGATTCCGTCATAAGCGAAGCCTTTGTGATACCAAGAAGAACAGGCTCATAGGTCGCAGGACGAAGCGTAATATCGCCTTCCTCGGCAATACGGCGTGCGATCTCAGCATTCTTTTCTTTCAGCTCGCTGACGTCAACCGTAGCACCGGCGAGAAGTCCGGTATCACCGCTATCCACGATCTTGACCTTCCTCGTCATCTGACGTGCGATAACCTCGATATGCTTGTCATTGATTTCAACCGACTGCAAACGGTATACACGCTGGATTTCCTTGATAATATATTCATAAACTTCATCAAGACCCTTGATCTTGGTGATATCGGTCAAAGACATATTACCCTCGGTCAGAGCATCGCCGCGAACAACGTAGTCGCCTTCCTTGACAATCACTCTCGTACCGTAAGGAATTGCATATGCTGCCTGATCACCGCTTGCCTTATCGGTAACAATGACGTTACGTGCGCGCTTGCCATCCTGAATGGTAACGTGACCGCTAAGCTCGGTGACGGTTGCCGTCTTCTTGGGACGGCGCGCCTCGAAAAGCTCCTCAACGCGGGGAAGACCCTGCGTAATATCGCTACCTGCAACACCGCCGGTATGGAAGGTTCTCATCGTAAGCTGCGTACCGGGTTCACCGATCGACTGAGCGGCAACAATACCAACAGCTTCACCGACGTTGACCTTTTGTCCGGTCGCAAGGTCGCTACCGTAGCAATGCGAGCATACACCGTAACGGCACTGACACTTCAGAATGGTACGGATAGCTACCTCAGTAATACCCGCCTTCACAATCTTCGATACAAGATCCTGTGTCAGCATAACGTCCTTTTCGACAATAACCTCGCCCGTTGCGGGATCGGTAACAACGTCAAGCGTATATCTGCCGAGCAGACGGTCCTCGAGCTTTTCAAGAATACCGTTACCATCGGTAATCGCGCGGACAACAAGACCTTCGTCGCTATGGCAATTTTCCTCGCGGATGATAACTTCCTGCGATACGTCGACAAGACGTCTGGTCAAGTAACCGGAGTCAGCCGTACGAAGTGCGGTATCGGAAAGCGACTTACGCGAACCTCTTGCCGCAACGAAGTAATCAAGGATGTTAAGACCTTCGCGGAAATTTGCCTTAATCGGAATTTCCATGGTACGTCCGGTTGCCGAGAACATCAGACCACGCATACCTGCGAGCTGACGCATCTGGGTCTTCGAACCACGCGCCTTCGAGTCAGCCATCATCTTGATTGAGTTGTAGCGATCAAACGAGGTGTCGAGCGCATTTTCGATCTGCTTGGTGGTGGCTTCCCAAACGGCGATAACCATATTGTAGCGTTCCTCTTCGGTGAGTTCACCCATGAGGAAGTGTTCTCTGATTTCCTCAACCTGAGCCTCAGCCTCACGAATGAGCGCCTGCTTGTTTTCGGGGATCATAACGTCGGAAATCGAAATTGAGATCGAAGCCTTCGTGGAGTACTTAAAGCCCATCGCCTTGATGTTGTCAAGAACGGTTGCGGTTACGGTAGAACCGTACTTCTTGATCGTTCTGTCAACGATCTTCGAAAGCTCGCTCTTACCGCAAACGAAGTCAATTTCGGGAAGGAGATAATTATCGGGATTCGATCTGTCAACGTAACCAAGCTCCTGAGGAATAGCACGGTTAAAGATCAGACGGCCGAGTGTCGAGGAAACAATTCTCGATCTCTGTTCACCATTTACCTCACCAAACACACGAACCTTGATAGGTGCATGCATGCCAAGGAATCCGTTTTCGTAAGCCATCAGAGCCTCGTCAAAGTCACGGAAGGTGCTGCCCTCACCGACTTCCCCTGCTCTGTCGATCGTCAGCCAATACGAGCCAAGGACCATATCCTGCGAAGGAACGGCAACTGCCTTACCGTCGGCAGGCTTCAAAAGGTTGTTGGCGGAAAGCATCAGGAAACGCGCCTCAGCCTGCGCTTCGGGTGTCAACGGAACGTGTACAGGCATCTGGTCGCCGTCGAAGTCAGCATTGAATGCCGAGCAAACGAGAGGATGAAGCTTGATAGCTCTGCCCTCAACGAGAATGGGCTCGAATGCCTGAATGGAAAGACGGTGAAGCGTAGGTGCGCGGTTGAGAAGAACGGGATGCTCTTTAATCACGTTTTCGAGCGCATCCCAAACCTCGTCACAAACCTTTTCAACCTTCTTCTTGGCATCCTTGATATTGGTCGCCTTCTGGGTTTCCACAAGGCGTTTCATAACGAAAGGCTTAAAAAGCTCAAGTGCCATTTCACGGGGAAGACCGCACTGGAAAATCTTAAGCTCAGGACCTACAACGATAACCGAACGGCCGGAATAGTCAACACGCTTACCGAGCAGATTCTGACGGAAACGTCCCTGCTTACCGCGAAGCATCTCGGAAAGCGATTTGAGAGGACGGTTTGAAGGCCCGGTTACGGGCTTACCGCGACGGCCGTTGTCGATCAGAGCGTCAACCGCTTCCTGAAGCATGCGGCGCTCGTTGCGAATAATGATCTCGGGTGCGGAAAGCTCCATCAGCTTTTTCAGACGGTTGTTACGGTTGATCACACGTCTGTACAAGTCGTTCAGATCGCTCGTTGCAAAACGACCGCCGTCAAGCTGTACCATCGGACGAATATCCGGAGGAATGATCGGGATAACGTCCATAACCATCCACTCGGGCTTGTTGCCGCTCTTGCGGAAGGCTTCAACAACTTCAAGGCGCTTAACAATGCGCGCCTTCTTCTGACCCGAAGCCGTCGCAAGTTCTTCCTTGAGCTTGGCGGAAAGTGCTTCGATGTCAAGCTCAACGAGAAGCTCTTTAATCGCTTCTGCGCCCATACCGACCTTGAAATCATTTTCATATCGTTCCTGATATTCTCTGAATTCCTTTTCACCGAGAAGCTGATACTTCATAAGAGGCGTATCACCGGGATCAATTACGATATACTGTGCGTAATACAGTACCTTCTCAAGCATTCTGGGAGAAATATCGAGAAGCAGACCCATGCGGGAAGGAATCGCTCTGAAATACCAGATGTGCGATACAGGAGAGGCAAGCTCAATATGACCCATTCTCTCACGGCGCACCTTCTTGGTGGTAACCTCAACACCGCACTTTTCGCAACGCTTTCCCTTGTAGCGAATTCTCTTATAACGTCCGCAGGAGCATTCCCAGTCCTTCATAGGACCAAAAATTCTCTCGCAGAAAAGACCGTCGCGTTCAGGCTTTAAGGTTCGGTAGTTGATCGTTTCGGGCTTCTTAACTTCGCCACTCGACCAAGCTCTGATCGTATCGGGAGATGCCAGACCGATTTTTATAGAATCAAAAATATTATCTTCCATTTGTCTTATCTCCTCTCTTATTCTTCGTCGTCCGAATACTCATCTTCGTATTCGTCGCCGGTATAGAACTCATCCTCAAGACCGATGTCTTCAGGATTCACGTCGGGATCTTCTTCAATTGCCGTATTGAAAATATCTTCGGTAAGGATCGTTTCACCCACTTCTTCAACAGGCGTTGCGGCGTAAAGCATATCTTCTTCCTCACCGATCTTCGAAAGCTCGATCTCATTGCCGTCCTTGTCAAGCACACGAACGTCAAGACAGAGCGACTGCAATTCCTTCACAAGCACGCGGAAGGACTCGGGAACACCGGGAGTCGGAATATTCTGACCCTTAACGATCGCCTCATAAGTCTTGGTACGTCCGGTCACATCGTCCGACTTCACAGTCAGGATTTCCTGAAGTGTGTAAGCCGCGCCGTAAGCCTCGAGAGCCCAGACTTCCATTTCACCGAAACGCTGACCGCCAAACTGCGCTTTACCGCCGAGAGGCTGCTGCGTAACAAGAGAATACGGACCGATCGAACGGGCGTGAATCTTTTCATCAACGAGGTGATGAAGCTTCAGATAATACATAATACCGACGGTAACGGGGTTGTCAAAACGCTCACCCGTTCTGCCGTCATAAAGAATCGACTTACCGTCAACGATCTTGAGCTTTGTTTCGGCAACCATTGCCTTAATCCAAGCCTCGTCGCGTTCAATTCCTTCATATACGGGAACGTAAAACTTCTTGCCGTTTTCATCTACCTTTTCAGCAAAGGAAACGGGATTATACTGCACTTCACCGTCTTCGCCCTCAACGGCAACAAAGATATTCTTGTTAGAAATATATTCGTTGGGAAGAACGTCACGGTACATGCCCGCAAGCTTCATGCATTCGGTAATATCTTTTTCGGTTGCGCCGTCGAATACGGGAGTCATAATCTTCCAGCCAAGCTTTCTTGCGGCAATGCCGAGATGTACCTCAAGCACCTGACCGATGTTCATACGCGAAGGTACACCCATCGGGTTCAGTACGATATCCAGCGGCGTACCGTCACGAAGGAAAGGCATATCTTCAGGAGGAAGAATTCTCGAAACGACACCCTTGTTACCGTGACGGCCGGCCATCTTATCACCGACCGAGATCTTTCTCTTCTGAGCAACGTAAACGCGAACAACCTTGTTCACTCCGGGAGGAAGCTCATCACCCGCTTCACGCGAAAAGACTTTGACGTCAACGACGATACCGCTCTGACCGTGAGGCAGACGGAAGGAGGTATCTCTTACCTCTCTTGCCTTTTCACCGAAGATCGCACGAAGGAGTCTTTCCTCTGCCGTCAGCTCGGTTTCACCCTTGGGCGTAACCTTACCGACAAGAATGTCGCCTGCGCGAACTTCCGTACCCTTAAGAACAATGCCTTCAGCATTAAGATACTTCAGCGCATCGTCACCAACGTTTGGAATTTCACGGGTAATTTCCTCCGGACCAAGCTTTGTATCTCTTGCCTCGTGCGAGTATTCCTCGATATGAACCGAGGTGTACATATCCTCACGTACGAGTCTTTCGTTCAGAAGTACAGCGTCCTCGTAGTTATAACCTTCCCATGTCATAAAACCAATGAGCGCATTCTTACCAAGCGCAATCTCACCGCCCTGCGTAGCAGGACCGTCAGCAATCACGCGACCGGCATCAATATATTCACCCTCACTGATAATGGGACGCTGATTGATACAAGTACCCTGGTTGGTTCTCTTGAACTTGGTCAGACGGTACTCGTCTTTTCTGCCCGAGTCGGTGCGGATGATGATCTCATCAGCCGTAACTTTCTCGGCAACACCGCTCTCGCGGCAGACAATAACGACGCCGGAATCCACCGCCGCCTTATACTCCATACCCGTACCGACGATAGGGCTGTCGCAAGTCAGAAGCGGCACTGCCTGCTTCTGCATGTTCGCGCCCATCAGGGCACGCGAGTTGTCGTCGTTTTCAAGGAAAGGAATATGCGAGGTCGCAACAGACATAACCATCTTAGGCGAAACGTCCATAAAATCTGCCTTTTCCGCCTCGATCTCAATAATCTCGGAGCGGTGACGGGCTGTAACCTTCTTATTAACAAAGCACTTGTTTTCGTCAAGCGGCTCGTTTGCCTGCGCGATGATATAGTTATCCTCAACGTCGGCAGTCATATATTCAATCGTATCCGAAATACGACCGGTCACCTTATCAATTCTGCGGTAAGGCGCTTCGATAAAGCCGTATTCGTTGATCTTGGCATAGGTAGCAAGATAAGAAATCAGACCGATATTAGGACCTTCAGGCGTTTCAATCGGACACATTCTGCCATAGTGAGTATAATGTACGTCACGTACGTCAAAGGAAGCACGGTCACGCGAAAGACCGCCCGGGCCGAGTGCCGAAAGACGTCTTTTGTGCGTAAGTTCTGCCAAGGGGTTGTTCTGATCCATAAACTGCGACAGAGGCGAAGAGCCGAAAAAGTCGCGGATCGCGGTAACCAAAGGTCTGATATTGATAAGCGCTTCAGGAGATACCGAATCAGCATCCTGAATGGTCATGCGCTCTTTAACGATTTTATCCATTCTCGAAAAACCGATACGGAGCTGGTTCTGCAAAAGCTCACCAACGCAACGCAAACGGCGGTTGCCGAGATGGTCGATGTCGTCTACATTACCGACGCCGTGAGAAAGGGTGATCAGATAGTTGATCGAAGCGAGAATATCTGCCTTCGTTATGTGCTTGGGACAAAGCTCTGCTGCTCTGTCGCGGCAGGTCTTCACGATCGTGTCCTTATCACCGGCAGCCGCCTCGATAATCTCAGAAAGCACCGAGTAAACGACCTTTTCCTTGATGCCGTATTCGGCAAGCGAATAACCGAGAACAGCCTCGGCAGAAACCGTACCGTTCGAGATAACCTTAACCTCAACACCATGCTCATTCAGAACATATGCTTCGTTAACGGCAGCCTTCTCAATCGCCTCAGCAAGCTCAGCGGTAACGGTCTCACCGTCCATGGCGATAATTTCACCGGTCAGAACGCTTGCAACGGGACGCGAAAGGGTAAAGCCTTTAATACGCGCACCGATGGACATCTTCTTATTATATTTGTAGCGACCAACGCTTGCGAGATCGTATCTCTTGGGATCAAAAAAGAGATTGTTCACGAGCGTTTCAGCCGATTCAACGAGCGGAGGCTCGCCGGGACGAAGCTTTCTGTAGATTTCCTTCAGTGCTTCATCTCTCGCTGTCGAACCGAATTTCAGAGCTTCGGCATTCATACCGTCTTTTTCAACGGTAGCCTTGATCATATCGTCCTCACCGAAGAAGGAATAAATTTCCTCATCGGAGCCGTACTGATCGCTCAAGGCACGAATCAGAACAGTAACGGGGAGCTTTCTGTTTTTATCAATACGGACGTAGAACACGTCGTTGGCATCGGTTTCATATTCAAGCCATGCGCCGCGATAGGGGATCACGGTTGCCATATAAACCTTCTTGCCCGACTTGTCGATCGCACTGTCGTAATACATACCGGGCGAACGCACGATCTGCGATACGACGACACGCTCCGCACCGTTAATAATAAAAGTACCGTTATCGGTCATCAGAGGAAAATCACCCATAAAGATTTCCTTTTCCTTGACTTCCTGTGTTTCCTTATTATAAAGGCGTACGGTAACTCTCAAAGGCGCAGCATAATTTACGTCACGCTCCTTGCATTCCTCCTCGGGATACTTGGGCGCGCTTTCATCAATCTTGTAATCCACAAATTCGATGAACAGATTGCCGGAATAGTCAACGATCGGGGAAACGTCCGTCAGGACCTCGGCAAGACCTTCCTCAATAAACCATCTGTACGACTTTTTCTGTACGTCAAGAAGGTTCGGAACGCCGATCGCTTCGTCGATTTTGGCAAAGCTCATACGCTGCTGCGTACCAAGCATCACCGGTTTAACCGATACTTTTGCCATGTTCAATCCTCCATTTTTTCGCAAAATAATAGACCATATCCCAAAAGCGCCTCGTTTCGTTCACAAATAATTTACAATTTGTTTTCCCGCACGGCATGCTGGTTACAGCCGATTTAAGAAAAACAAAAGATAATGCCTCGTGAACGCCGAACAGCGATGGGAATATGACCTTTTGCTTATACTATGATTTCGCATAAAATGCCGCAAAATTGCCTTCCGACCAAAGAAGACGAACCGTCGCTCAACTGCCGTTTTCACAGCAAAAACCCAGTTTAAAGCCTACAACGGCATTCTATCCGATTATAATTTTATTTTACTATACCACATCCTTCCAAGCTTGTCAAGAGATTTTTAAAAAAAATAGAAAAAATTTCTCAAAAAGGTATTGATTTTTTCTTTCATTCGTGATAATATAGGAAGGTATCTAAATTTGATCCTTTAATAAGGAGGTGTACACATTGGCAAACGAAAAGAAGAAGCTTGATTCCGCTAAAAAGAGAGTCATCACGTCGAAGACGAAGAACTTAAGAAACAGAATGTTCAAGTCTGCATTTAAGACACTTATCAAGAAGTATGAATCTACTGTTGCAAGCGGTGACAAGGAAGCTGCTACTGCTCTTTACGCTCTGGTCGTTAAGAAGACCGACCAAGCCGCTGCCAAGGGTATTATTCACGTGAATAATGCTGCAAGAAAGAAGAGCCGTTTCACCACGATGCTCAACGCAATGGCATAAGCTCAACAAGAGATGCAATACCCCGACGGGACAACCCGTCGGGGTATTTGCGTTTTCTTTCTTCACTCTTTACTTCAAAAACGCATTGAACGCCATCCTCAAGGATAGCATCCAATGCGTTTTTTCAGTATCACCTGATCCCGAATAACCTTTTTCCGTTTTCGGTTGTCTGCCTGCAGAAATCGTCATACCCTTCCCCGCGAAGCTCGGCAGCTTTGGCGGCGGTATACTTGACGTTGCCCGAATCGTTTCTCTTGCCGCGCATCGGCACAGGCGAAAGATAGGGACAGTCCGTCTCGACAAGAATCCGATCCTTCGGAATTGTCGGCACGACCTCGGCAAGACGAGTGGCATTCTTATAGGTGATCACACCCGAAAACGAAATATACCACCCGCGCTTAACAAGCTCCCTTGCCATTTCAGCACTGCCCGAATAGGAGTGCAGAACGCCGATCACGTCGGGATATTTCAAAATGACCTCTATCGTCGCACCGTGCGCTTCCCTGTCGTGAATGATAACGGGCAGTTTCAAACGACGGGCAATTTCCATCTGCCCTTCAAAAAAAGCTCTCTGCACCTCGGGCGAGGGATTGTCCCCCCAATAAAAATCATAGCCGATCTCACCGATGGCTTTGACCTTCGGGGATTTGGCAAGCTCCTCGATCTCTTTGAGCGCCGCGTCAATATCGGTATACTCGCCGCAATTCTGCGGATGAATGCCGACGGCGGCATAGTAACCCGCAAAGCGCTCCGCTGTCCGAATGGTAAAGCGCGAGGTCTCGCCGTTGACCGCCGCGCCGAGAATATAATCGACCTCATTTTTAAAAAGCGAAGTCAACAGCGCATCCCTCTCTGCGGGATCAAATTTTTCATCGTCGTAATGGGTGTGGGTATCAAAGAGTTTCATATCGGTTTCCTACATTTATATTTTCATATCTTCCATCTTGCGGAGCAATTCCTTGAAATAGTCGGGCAGCTCCGATTCAAAATAGAGCGCCTCGCCCGTTCTCGGATGAATAAAGCCAATGCTTTTGGCGTGAAGGCACTGTCCCTTCACGAGCTTTTCATTCTGCTCCTCAAATTTTGTCCGCCCGCCGCCGTACACGGTATCGCCGAAGAGCGAATGTCCGCGCGAGGAAAGATGCACACGGATCTGATGCGTTCTGCCCGTCTCAAGCTGCAACCTGAGATGCGTATAGCCCTGATAGCGCGTCAGCACCTGCCAATGGGTGATCGCTTCCCTGCCGCCCGCTACTACCGCCATACGCTTGCGATCGGAAGGATGTCTTGCAATCGGCGCGTCAACCGTTCCCGCGTCCTCATGAAAGCCGCCAACGGCAATTGCCTCGTAAAAGCGAAGGAAAGAATGCGCCTTGATCTGCTCGGCAAGTCGGGTGTGGGCAAAATCATTTTTAGCAACGATAAGAAGCCCCGACGTATCTTTATCAATGCGATGCACGATACCGGGACGGATCTCACCGTTAATCCCCGACAGCGAGCCTTTGCAATGATAAAGGAGCGCATTCACAAGCGTACCCGTATAGTTACCGGGCGCAGGATGTACCACCATCCCCTTCGGCTTATTCACAACGAGAAGATCGACGTCTTCGTAGACGATCTCAAGCGAAATATTTTCTGCCTCAATCGCCACCTCCACCGCCTCAGGAATTTCAATTTCAATCCTATCCCCTTCTCTTATGGCATAGCTTTTCGACACCTTCTTGTCATTGACGGTAATCGCAGCATTTTCAATATATTTTTGAATGGCGGAGCGTGTCAAATCCTCACGCTCCGCCACAAATTTGTCAAGTCGTTTGCCGATATCCTCGGCAGTCGGTATATGTAACATAGTCACCTCGGCAAAAGAAGTCAGATCGACGTATCTTCATCCTCTTTGTCATCGCTTTCTTCATCGCTCTCTATATCATCGAAACAGAACTCCTCGAGAGCATCAAGATCGACCTCGTCTTCATCTATAAAAGAGTCAAACTCAATTTCTTCGTCAAGCACCTCACCCACAGGATTTCCGGCACCGTCAAGCGCTAAAAGTTCAAGAATATCGGCAGTGTCCTCGCCGATCCTGTCCAGCGCTACAAGCTCATCGTACTGTTCGGGATACTTCTTGACACGATAATCCTCGACGAGATCAAGAACGAGATAAAGCACCATCAATCCCGCGCCCACACAAACGGCAACGTCAGCTACGTTAAAAACCCATTTCCAGAAATCAAAGAGATAAAAATCAAAGAAATCGGTTACAACGTACTGTCCTTGTGCATTCTGATTGAATAAACGCTCGTACATATTACCGATACCGCCGCCCGTCACCATGGCAAGCGAGATGCCAAGCAAGGGTTTGATCGCCTTATACTGCACGATCAGATACACAAGAATCGCAACGATGGCAACCGTCGAAAAAAGCATAAACACCCAACGGTCATCAACAAACGAGCCCATCGCCGCACCGGGATTTTCAACGTAACGGAAACGGAATACATCGGGAATGATCTCAATCACACCGCCGTTCATCAGGACGTCGCTCCTCTTCACCAAAAACTTGGTGAAGAGGTCAACGAACACGGTAAACGCGATGATCGCAATATAAATAAAAAGCATCATCAGATATTCTTCTTACAACGGCGGCAGATTCTGCCTTCACCGTCTTCTGCAATATCGGTAGTATACATCCAGCAACGGTCGCACTTTTCACCGTCTGCATTTTCAACGAGAACGGCAATCGCGCCACCCTCACCGACAAACGCGCCTTCGGGAGCGGTATCAGACGATACGTTAACAGCGGATACAATGCAGATCGCAGTAAGCTCGGCAGCAAAACGGTCAAGCAGAGCCTTGTTTTCGCCTTCGGCGTATACGGTAATCTTAGCATCAAGCGACTTACCGATCTTCTTGTCGGCACGGGCAAGCTCAAGCGCCTTCATAATATCGTCACGGAGCATAAAGAGCTTGTTATAGTCCTCAATATCCTCGCCAAATCCGTAATCCTCAACCTTGGGCATATCGTTGAGCATGACGTGCTCGGCATTCTCGCCTGCCGCATGAGGCATAATCTTCCAGATCTCGTTTGCGGTATAGCTGAGAACCGGCGCAATAATTCTCGTCAGAGCCGAAAGAATGAGGTAGAGAGCGCTCTGCGCGCTTCTTCTTTCAAAAGACTCTCTTCTCTCAACGTATACACGGTCCTTG
The DNA here is from genome assembly GCA_964564225.1 of uncultured Lachnospiraceae bacterium. Taxonomy (GTDB): domain Bacteria; phylum Bacillota; class Clostridia; order Oscillospirales; family CAG-272; genus RGIG1993. The sequence goes on along the minus strand of CAZMAF010000023.1, from coordinate 6,965 downwards.
GTAATATCAATGTAGAGCTTTGACATATCGGTCGTGCAGAAGTTAATAACTGCCTGCATCACGATATGGAAATCGTAATCGGAATATGCCTTTTCGCAATCAGCAACGAGCTTGTTCAGACGGCTGAGCGCCCATTTATCAAGAGCAAGCATATCAGCGGGCGCAACCATATCGGTGTCGGGATTGAAGTCCGTACCGTTGTCACCGATGTTCGCAAGAATAATTCTTGCGGTGTTGCGGATCTTTCTGTACGCCTCGGACAGCTGCGCAAAGATCGCATCGGAAACGCGAACGTCTACGCGATAATCACTCGACGCTACCCACAAACGAACAAGGTCAGCGCCGTATTTCTTGATCATATCCTCAGGCAGAATAACGTTACCGATCGACTTGTGCATTGCCTTGCCTTCGCCGTCAACAACCCAACCGTGCGTGAGAACCTCCTTGAAAGGCGCGCCGTTGCCCTTAGCGCCAACAGCGGTAAGAAGCGATGCCTGGAACCAACCGCGATACTGGTCGCCGCCTTCAAGATAGAGATCAGCAGGCCATTTCTGATCGTTTTCGTCCTTCAGAACGACGAAATGCGAAGAACCCGAGTCAAACCAACCGTCAAGCGTATCGGTTTCCTTGAAGAAATGCGTTCCGCCGCAATGGGGACAAACGTAGCCCTCGGGGATAAGTTCGTATACGTCCTTCTTATACCAGGCATTACTGCCCTCTTTGGCAAAAATTTCGGAAATACGCGCGATGGTTACCTCATCGCAGACAGGCTTCTTACAATCCTCGCAATAGAACACGGGAATGGGCAGCCCCCAATGACGTTGACGGGAAATACACCAGTCGGCTCTTTCGCGGATCATCTGCGAAATTCTCTCTCCGCCCCACGCAGGATTCCACGTGACGTTTTCACACGCTTGAACAGCATCTTCCTTGAAGGCATCAACCGAGCAGAACCACTGCGGCGTTGCGCGGAAGATGATGGGATTCTTACATCTCCAGCAGTGCGGATAGGAGTGCGTAAACTCATTCGATGCGAAAAGCGCACCGCTTTCTGCCATATCGGCAAGAATGGCTTTGTTCGATTCCTCGTAGTAAAGGCCGGCAAACTTACCCGCATCGGCAGTCTGATAACCCTTATCATCTACGGGAACGATAATATCCATATTATAACGGCGACACGTCACATAGTCATCAGCACCGAAGCCGGGTGCGGTATGTACACAGCCCGTACCGGAATCCATCGTAACGTACTCGGCGTTCACGAGAAGACTCTCGCGATCAAGGAAAGGATGCTGTGCCGTCATATATTCAAAATACGATCCGGGATAGGTCGCGACAGTTTCGTATTCTTCGATACCGCCCGCCTTCATCGTAGCCTCGATCAAAGCTTCGGCAACGATATAACGCTCGCCGTTCGCCGCCTTAACAACGGCATAACTGTCACGGGGATGAAGCGCGATCGCAAGGTTACCGGGCAGTGTCCAGGTAGTCGTCGTCCAGATGATAAAATAGGTGTCCTCGGTCGTATCGAGCTTTCCGTTATCGTTCTTGACGGCAAATTTTACGTAAATCGAGGTACACTTGTCATCACGGTATTCAATTTCCGCCTCAGCAAGCGCAGTTTCATCGTGATTACACCAATATACAGGCTTCAGACCCTTATAGATATAACCTTTTTCAAACATCTTGCCAAAGACCTTAACCTCTTCCGCCTCAAATTCGGGCGCCATCGTAGTGTAAGGCTTTTCCCAGTCTGCAAGAACACCAAGACGGCGGAAAGAATTTCTCTGAATATCAATATATTTCTGTGCAAACTTCTCGCAAGCAGAACGAAATTCGTGAATTTCCATCTTTTTGCGGTCAAGCTTGTTCTGCTTGATAATAGCAGACTCGATCGGCATACCGTGATTATCCCAGCCGGGCGTAAAAGGCACTTTATAGCCGGTCATCATTTTATTTTTCGTAATAATATCCTTAAGGATCTTATTCATTGCCGTACCCATGTGAATATTGCCATTCGAAAAGGGAGGACCGTCATGCAAAACGAATAAGGGCTTTGCGGCATTTCTTTCGAGAATTTTCTGATACAAGCCCATTTCTTCCCATTCCTTCAGCATATCGGGCTCTCTCTGCGGAAGCGCGCCGCGCATCGGGAAGGTCGTTCTGGGCAAATTCAAGCTGCTGGTATAATCTTTCGCCATTGTTATAAAACCATTCTTTCTCTCGTAATTTATTATCCTTTGTTGTTACTCTGTCTTTCACTCGGTATCGGAGGGAGGGGTGGCGCGCGACAGTCGATCGATCACAATATCAATCTCACTATCGAGCTTTTCTTCCTCAAGCTCGTCGGTACGGGTGCGTCTTTCAAATTCCCCGCGCAAAAGAGCCAGAACGGTTCTCGTTGCATCGGTAGGAGTTGTATCCCAATCAGGCTCGTCAAGCTGCTTGGTGATACCCTCTACCACCTCGATATGACTCTGATACAGCTCGTAAATATTCGCCTTAAAATTCGCAGTCTGAGCGCGGAGCGTATGTAAACGCTCACGCTCTATACGGATGTTTTCGCGAAATTCTGCAAGAACCTTACCGCATGTTTCGCGCGTTAAAGCCTCAAGCTCCTCGCCCTTCTGTCTGGCATTTTCGAGAACCTGTGCCGCAGCAGTCTGCGACTCTACGAGTGCCAGGCGAATCGCATCCTCGTTGGCAACCTTTTCAGCAAGCGCAGCCTCGGTCTTCGTCAAGCGAAGAGAGAGAGCTTCGTAACCTGCCTGAAGCTTCAGCATTTCGTCGGCGATTTCTCTGAGAAAACGGTCGACCTCATCGCGATCGTAACCGCGAAAAGCAGGTTGAAAAGTCTTGTTCTTTAATTCGTTAGGTGACATCATACTAACATCCGTTCCTTTTTATTCTTTCATTTTCGCGTAATCCTTACATAAACACCGTCATCACGTTTTGCAAAAACGTAACCAAAAGCATCGTGAAAAGATGCGAAAGGTCGATCGGCAGATCGCGGAAAAAAGCAATCTTATGAAGCAACGCGCGTATCGGCGCAACGAAGGGCTCGGTCATTCTTTGCATAAATTCGTAAATAGGGTGCTCGCGTAGTGAGTCGATCCAGGAAAAGATTGCTTCCAACAACAAAAGCAACCAAAGAATCGACAGCATCGCATACGCACATTTGGCAACAATCGCTATCGCAAGACTCATCACACTTACCCCGATCAACTATTCTCAAAGAGTGTGGGGCTCGTCGGTTTCGGCGTACTTCCCGTAAAAGCAGAAGCAAGAAGTGACTCGTGCGATACGTCCACATTCGAAGGCGTTACGATATAAATACTGCCTGCAATAATCTTGAGCTGTCCCTGTACGGTATACGCCACACCCGAAAAAAAGTCGATGATCCGTTTGGTCGCCTCTTTCGACGCGCCCTCTAAATTGAGAACGACGGGACGGCCCGCGATCAGATGATCGGCAACCTCCATCACTTGCTCATTAAAAGCGGTAAGCTTTGCAATCTTCAGTTCAATTGAACGAGAGGGAGTACCCGGAGATACGCCCATACGTGCAACGCCGTCAACACTGCTCTGCCCCTTGTCCTCACCAAGCGCACCGAGAGGCGGCGCAGTGAGCGCCTCACTTTCTTCTTCATCGCCCAGGAGCTTCTCATACATCTTTTTAAAAAATGCCATTTTTTCCCTCACCTTCCTTGGATAAGCTTAACGGATAAGCTCTGCGTCTTCCGAAAATGGCACTACCGATCCGCACAAGATTCGCGCCCGCCGAAACGGCATCCTCGTAGGAATCGGACATACCCATTGACAAAATATAGGTATCTGTATTATTATGCACCTTTTTTTCGCAAAAGTCAACAAAAAACTGATAGGTTTGTGTAAAATAATCAAAAGTTTCCTCTTTTGTGGCGTTCTGCGGAGGAATTACCATCAGTCCCATCGGTCTGACGTGGGAAAACGAAGCAATTTCTTCGAGAAAAGAATCAAGCTCCCCGGGCAAAATACCGCCCTTGGAATCCTCACCGCCAATATTCACCTCTATGAGAATATCCATCACAAGAGAATGCTTCGCTGCTTGACGGTCAATTTCTCGGGCAAGCCGCAGAGAATCGACAGAATGGATGAGCGAAACCTTGTCAATGATATATTTCACTTTATTCGTTTGCAATCTGCCGATAAAATGAACCGAAACGCCATCCTTGTGAAGCAAAGGATATTTTTCAAGAAGCTCCTGTACCCGATTTTCACCAATGTGAGTAATGCCAAGCTCGGTAATGGCATAATTGATGACCTCGACGGGAACGGTCTTGGTTGCAGCTAGAAGCGTCACATTTTGTCCCGCTTTGGCGTGCGATACAATACCCTCCCTGACACGCGGCAGATTTTCATTCAGTATCTCAATATAATCTTGATACGATCTTTCCATCATACAAGTCCTTTCCTTTGATGATCACGTTATCGTTTTCGGCAAGCGCGCGATAGGCGCTCGGTGTGAAATCGCTCTCGCATATCGCAATATTGCCGTCACGATAGACCATCGAGATCTCGCGGAATTCCACGCGAAATCCCTTCAGAATATATACGCCGACCACACCGTTTTCCGACGTGATAGCAGATATGGGAATTTTAAATCCCTCGTGTTGCTTCAAAGTAAGCGAAAGAGGAGATATACGGCGAAGCGACACCGTTTTGGAAAGCGCCGAGGTCGAAAAGATCAATGCAACCTTATCGCTTTGATCTTGAAACACCGTTTTTTGTAAAGTCAGATCAAGCGCTACCCCATCAAGCGTAACGTCATAACGGCCATTCAGAGAAAACTCGCGTGCCTCGGCTTCACTGACCGATGCAACGGCATAGGTTTCATACGATAAAATCAACTTAATCTTGGGCGTGTCTTGCGGCGTTTGCTCAAAAAGCGCCAGAAGCGATGCCTGATCCATCGCCATAGCCGCATCAAAGGGAAGCACAGTTTCATAACCGTCACACGAGGAAGAAAACCAACCGACCGCAGGAGATGTGATACTCAAGATCGGTGCGCCGAGTTTTGCCGTAAGTGCCGCAATCCTTTCTTCATTATCACGGATCGCGCTTTCAAGCGATAGCGTACCAAGCAGGCGTTCGCGCAGAAACATTAAAGCATACAGCTCTTTTTCCGCACGCGCGGCAAGCTGAAGATTGCCCGAAAGAAGTGCGCCTTCGATAAAGAGCGACTCCCCCTCGATTTTCAAAACCACGGTATCACGCAGCTTTTCAAGGCGTGCAGTACTGCTGTCTTTCAAAAGTTTTTGTAAGTAAAGCTCAACCTCAAGAGAAGCAATATCGTCGGGATCGGTCGATTCGGCGTATACACGCACAAGCTCCGTTCCGACCTGCACACGCTCACCTTCCTCGCAAAGACAGAGATAGCGTTCCCCCGCGAAGGCAATCGGCATTTCGTCACGCAGTAACAACGCGCTCACTGATTTTGTTTCAGAAAGCACCGAGAGCTTTGCTGGCGCCGTTTCCATTTCACCGGAAACCGATTTTACAAGATGATAGCCGAGATCGAATACAAGCAGGGCGGCAAGCAGAATGATAGCACAGGTTTCATAGGTTTTTTTGGGGATTTTACTGAAAAAATCATAAATTTTACCAAAAGCATTCACAAAAATCTTTTTTATCTTCTTCATACACCGCTCACCTCCTGTCATTTCGGGGAAACTTTATTGAGGAAACTTTTAAAAAGTTTCCTCAAACTTCTTCAAAAATCTTTAAACTCCGGCTTTATCATAACGTTTTTACCCTGTTCCGATAATTTTAAAAATAAGTTTCCGACAAGGCTTAAACAAAATCCCGATTTATCCATTCCGTTTGCGCCAATAATCACCTGAGAGAATACCGTTAAGCGCATCCTCAACCGTTGTATTTGCCATATCAATCTTCACAGCGTCCCTGTTGCGCTCCCACCAGGTCAACTGCCGTTTCGCATAACGGCGCGATGCCTGCTTCAAGGAAACAACCGCCTCCTCAAGCGTGACTCTGCCCTCCAGATAGGGGTAAAATTCCTTATAACCGATAGCTTGTCCCGCCGTCGTCGCAGGATCGAGCGACAACGCCCGTACCTCATCAAGAAGCCCCGTTTCCATCATCAGATCAACGCGCGTATCAATACGGCGGTACAGTGCCTCGCGGTCAGAGGAGGTCAGAACGTATAGCTCTGCGCCTGCAATTAAGCTTTGCCGCTTGTTTTCCCTGTCCCACTCGGTCTTGGTCTTGCCCGATACAAGATAAATCTCAAGCGCGCGGATCACACGCTTTCTGTTATTCGGATGCACCGATGCCGCCGCCTCAGGATCAACCCTTTCAAGCTCTGTATACACGTCCTCCGCCGAGCGCGCCCAAAGCGTCTCGCGAAGCGCCTCGTTTGCCTCGGGAGAAGAAAGCGCGCCCTCGTATAAAACGCTTTCAAGATACAGTCCTGTTCCGCCGCAAAAAATGGGAGTCTTCCCTCTCGCAAGAACATCAGCAAGCGCCGCCCGCGCATCGCGCTCGTAATCAGCGGAAGAATAGGCGCTGCTCGGCGACACCGCATTGATAAGATGATGCGGAATTTTCGCCATCTCGTCAGCCGTCGGCTTTGCCGTTCCAATATCCATACCGCGATAAATCTGCATCGAATCGCAGGATATGATCTCGCCCGACAGCCTTTCGGCAAGAGCTAAAGAAAGCGCCGTCTTACCCACCGCCGTCGGTCCTGCAATCGCAATAATTCGTTTATTCATCGTATTCATACCGTTACTCAATACGCGCCGCTCTCTGTGACGCACTTAAATTACAAAATAAAGCATCGCTCAACTACGTCAAGCCCCGTGAATCGGAAAGCAACGCAGTATGACGGATTTTACACGACCGGCATCGCGTCCCCGTAATGTACGGGAAGTAAGAAGTAAAAGTGAATAGTGAATAAGTTCGGTT
>CAZMAF010000022.1:20067-26391 GCA_964564225.1 uncultured Lachnospiraceae bacterium | reverse complement strand
GGCAGCGGCATGCACGTGCATATGCTGCTTTTAAAGGATGGCGAGCCGGTATTTTCGGATGATAACGGTTATTCGCATCTTTCGAAGACGGCGCACTATTTTATCGGCGGTCTTCTTAAGCATATTGCCTCTCTTTGTGCGATCACCAATCCCAGCACCAATTCCTTCAAGCGTCTCGTTCCCGGCTTTGAAGCACCTGTTACCATCGGTTATGCAACTTCAAACAGAAGTGCTGTTATCCGTATCCCCGCTTATGCAAAGACACCCAAGGAACGCCGTTTTGAAATCCGTAATCCCGACGCGACCTGCAATCCTTACTTCTGTTATGCAGCGCTTTTGATGGCAGGTCTTGACGGTATCAAGAACAAGATTGATCCTCACGAAAACGGTTGGGGTCCTTACGATATGAACCTCTACCATCTGCCCGAGGAGGAAAAGAAGAAACTCAAAGGTCTTCCAACCTCGCTTGATGAGGCGTTGAATGCGCTCGAAGCCGATCACGGGTATCTGACGGCAGGCGGCGTATTCCCTGAGGAGCTGATTGCCAACTTTATCAAGGGAAAGAGAGCCGAGCTTGCCGAAATGGCAAAGATTCCCACGCCTGTGGAATTTGAGAAGTATTACAATCTGTAAGATTATCACCCTTTATTATCCCAACGACCTGCCGCACGGCAGGTCGTTTTTTTGTGGAAAAAACGGAAAATATATCGAAAAAAACAAGAAACCAAAACGGTTGTCTTTGGTTCACAAAAAACAGCAATTTATCGGTTTTGTTGTGTGAATTAACTAAAGATGCATGGGTATATTTGTGTGGTATTGATGTGGATTTCCGGAAGGCTTTGTGATACAATATAAATGGGCATACTATGCGTATGTTCAAAAGAATATGGAAGGAAGGAGACCCCATACAGAAATAACTGTAGCACCGCAATCCTCCATATTGCAATCCAGACAATTGTGGAAAGTGACATCATTTCAAGAAAAAAGTTGTACGGCAATAGAGTATTGGAAGTATCTCGAACAACGGCAACAGGCGGGTTCGAAAATGTTTTGGAAAACGAGCTTGTCCGGCGTTCTCTATTATGCTTTGTCTTTCGTAATTGTCCCGATTGTTGTGATCGTTCTTGTGACCGTTGTCACAATTGCTGTGGGTAAATTCATCATTCGCCGCAGCAGAAAAAAGAAGGCGTTACAGGAGCAGTCCGAGTCATCTGACACATAACCCTTTTTAAACCGGATAAAAAATCAAACGTGCTATCTCAAGCTTTTGAGATAGCACGTTTTTTGTGTATTATACTTTTTTAAGGGAAGCGTTTTTTGTTTATGTGCGGTAGAAGCTGTTGCCGCCGATGAATTCACGGACGATCGAGGTCGGGGGGATCTCGTCGTCGACGTCGGCTTCGCGGACGTAGTTCAGAACCTTGACAAGTCCTCTTACCTCATCGTAGTATTCATCCGAGGCATCAATGGCGCAGAGCAGGGGATAGACGTATTTTTTGAGGACGGAAAGCTCATACAGTGTGGAGGAATTAAAGATAACGTCGGCGTTTTCCTGATAGGGAAATATCCATTTTTCCTCGCCACGCCGTACGGAATCCCACATCGAGAGGGTTTTCTGCACGCTTGCGCCTCTTGTTTCGTAGTCGCGGACTGTGCGGCGCAAAAGTCGCAAGAAGCTTGTGCCAATGCGGTTGTGATCGTCCAGATTCAAGGGCAGCAGAGGACTTACGTAAATGCGGAAGATGAGCGAGGCATCAAGCTCATCGGGCAAAAGGATGGGATTGAGGGCGTGAAGTCCTTCGACGATGATGACGGTTTTTTCACTGAGCTTCAGCTTGTGTCCTGTCCATTCGCGGCGGGCGATTTTGAAGTTGAAGCTTGGAATTTCCACTTCTTCGCCCGACAAAAGCGCCTTCAGATGCTCGCTGAAAAGGGCGGTGTCGATGGTGTTGATATGTTCAAGGTCGATCTTTCCGTCCGGACCGGGCGCGATTTTGTCGCGGTCAAGGTAATAGTCGTCAAGGCTCATGAGAATGGGGGTTTTGCCGTGTATGCGGAGCTGTGTGGCAAGGCGGTTTGCCGAGGTCGTCTTACCGGATGAGCTGGGACCTGCCAGCATGACCGCTTTTGCGTTTCGGCGGGCAATCATATCGGCGATCTGTGAGAAGCGTTTTTCGTGAAGCGCCTCGTTGACACGGATCAGCTCGCGGATCTTGCCGTTTTCGGTAAGGTCGTTGAGGTCGGCAACCGTTTCGCACGCCATCAATTCGCCCCAGCTGACACCTTCGGTGTTCACGCTGAAGAAGTGAGGCATTTCGGTATACGCCGACACACTTTCGGGATGATTTTTGTCAGGAATCTGGAAAATAAAGCCGTCGGGGGCGGGCAGGATGTTATAAGCGCGCAAAAAAGCGGTGGTGGGTGCCATTTCGCCGTAGAAATAGTCGGCAAACTCGCCGTTTTCATAGATATCAAAGCTGGATTTCTTACGGTAGGTAAGCAGGCGCGCTTTGTCGGTCTGTCCCTTTTTTTGATAATAGGCGATGGCTTCTGCCGTAGGAATACGGCGGCGGAGCAAGGGAATGTCCTCTTTGACGATGGCGGTAATTTCTTCTTTGAGTCGCGCGACGGAAAAATCAATTGCATCCGATACTTTGATGTAAAACGCCGAGCCGAGCGAACAGCTCATTTTGGCGTGCGCTTCCGGCCAGAGGCGTTCAAGTGCGAGAAAGAGAACAAATTGCGCCGTGCGGATATAGCATTCTCTGCCTGCGGCATCACGGTAGCGGAGCAGCTTGACGACGCCGTTCGATGAAGTGATTGCTGTTCGTACCGAGGATTTTTCTTGACTTACGTCCTTTTGCCTGAGAGGGATATAGTTGAGCGTAAAAACTCTGCCTGCAATCTTGGCGGCGATGGGATCGGTGGCAAGCGAGCCTGTAAAAAGTCCGAGTCGTTTTACGAGGTCGTAAAGCGATTCATCGGGATTGGCTTTTATGGTAAATTGATCAATCTTCAGTTTCATGGGCGGTCCTTTCTGTGGGGGCTTTTTTGCGCCACGCGCGGATGAGATGGAAAAGGTTTATGAGCATCAGTGTGATATTGAGAAGCGCAACGGGATATGCCGTGATGAGAAGGGCGTAGACCGTACTGACGATAGCGCCCGAGACGTTGAAGATGCGGAGTTTTGTGACCGAGGTCATCATCATTGAAATGATGACGAGTGTCGTGCCGAGATAACCGATAAGTTCGTAAAGGATATGCATATAGGGAAGCTCCTTTCGTGAGGAATGTTGTGAAGGGTGTTTCAACTTCTGATGGATCGGGATAGTTCTTTGAAAAAGCTCCCTGTATCCTTGTAAAACCGTTTGGATTGTACGGTTTTGATATTGTTTTTGCTCTGAAAGTTTTCCTGAAAAATCGGCATTTTGTCCCGAAAGTTTTTGAAAGGGTTTGGGAAAACTTTTTTCCAAAAAGTTTTCCTGAAAAATCGGCATTTTGTTCCGAAAGTTTTTGAAAGGGTTTGGGAAAATTTTTTCCAAAAAGTTTTCCTGAAAAATCGACATTTTGTCCTGAAAGTTTTTGAAAGGGTTTGGGAAAACCTTTTTCCAAAAAGTTTTCCCAATAAAAAATGGTTGACTGCCTTCATTGGTAGTCAACCATTATCGGTGGTTTGTAGAAACGTCTGCCCGTATTGCAGACTTATACCCAAATTCATTTCCTTGTGTATTTTAACACAAAAAACGAAATTTGTCAAGCGCTTTTGTGTATTTTTCACAAAAGAATTGAGATCAATATGCGATAGCCCAAAGAACCATGGTCTTTGCGGGCTTGCCGCAGCATACGCAGGTATCGGAAATTTCTTCCTGATCGAAAGGAATGCAGCGTGAGCCAACGCCTGCCGCTTCCTTGACACCGTCCTCGCAAGCTTCATCGCCGCACCACATTGCTTTGACGAAGCCTTCGCCGTTTTCGGCAATGGCTGCCTTGATTTCGTCGATCGTTTTGCAGCGGTAGGTGCGTCTTTCACGGTTGGCAAGCGCTTTTTCATAGAGACCGTCGCGGACTGCCGCGAGGCGTTCGGCTACGGCTTCTTCGATATTATCGAGCGAAACGAAAATCTTTTCGCGGTTGTGGCGGGTAACGAGCACGCATTGATTGTTTTCAATGTCACGAGGACCAAGCTCGAGGCGTACGGGAACGCCCTTCATTTCATATTCGGCATACTTCCAGCCGGGCGACTGATCGCGGTCGTCGAGCTTGACGCGGAAGGATTTTGAAAGACGAGCATAGACTTCGTTTGCTTTTTCGAGAACGCCCTCCTTGTGCTGCGCAACGGGAATGATGACGATCTGCGTGGGGGCAACGGCGGGAGGAAGTACAAGACCGTTGTTGTCGCCGTGTGTCATAATGATACCGCCGATCATACGGGTGGTACAGCCCCAGGAGGTCTGGAAGGGATGAGCGATCTTGTTGGTCTTATCGGTATAAGTGATGTCGAATGCTTTGGCAAATCCGTCGCCGAAGAAGTGTGAGGTTGCCGCCTGAAGCGCCTTGCCGTCGTGCATCAGGGCTTCGATGCAGTAGGTGTCTTCCGCGCCGGCAAACTTGTCCGAGGGAGTCTTTTTGCCGCGGACGACGGGGATGGCAAGCTCTTTTTCGTGAAAATCGGCGTAGACGTTCAGCATCTGCTCGGTTTCTCTGATTGCATCTTCGCGCGTTGCGTGAAGGGTGTGTCCTTCCTGCCACAGAAATTCGCGGCTTCTGAGGAAGGGACGGGTGGTTTTTTCCCAACGGACGACAGAACACCACTGATTGTAGAGCTTGGGAAGGTCGCGATAGCTCTTGACGACGTTAGCAAAATGCTCGCAGAAGAGCGTTTCGGAGGTGGGACGAACGCAAAGGCGTTCGGTGAGAGGCTCACTGCCGCCGTGGGTTACCCACGCGACTTCGGGGGCAAAGCCCTCGACATGATCTTTTTCTTTGTTTAAAAGGCTTTCGGGAATAAACATCGGCATATAGACGTTTTCGTGTCCCGTTTCCTTGAATTTGCGATCGAGAATGCTCTGGATATTTTCCCAGATGGCATAGCCGTAGGGACGAAGGATCATACAGCCCTTGACCGAGGAATAGTCGATCAGCTCCGCCTTTTTCACAATGTCGGTATACCACTGCGCGAAGTCCTCGTCCATCGAGGTGATCGCGGCTACCATTTTTTCTGCCATAACTGCATAAACTCCTTTTTTTATTTTGCCATTGAGGTGATAATCTCAAGATTTTTGCCTGAAACGACGACGTTTACAAGTCCTTTCGGAAGAAGGATACTCTCGCCCTTCTTGATGGCAACGCCGCCTACCGCACCTTCGCCGGAAAGCGCGAGAATATGCATAAAGGAGGCATCTGCCGAGAGGGTGATTTCGCTATTCACGACGTGGCGGTCAACTCTGAAATAACGGCAATTGGCAAGAGCGCTTTCGTCTTTGCCGTCTTCATAGCGGATGGCTTCGATTTCGTCTTCGGTATAGTCAACGATAACGTCGAGAGCTTTGTCAACGTGTAATTCGCGGAGCTTGCCGTCCTTGCCGCGGCGCATATAGTCGTAAACACGGTAGGTGACGTTGGAGCTTTGCTGAATTTCGGCAATGAGAATGCCTGCGCCGATGGCGTGAACGAGTCCCGAAGGAATGAAGAAAATATCTCCCTTTTTGACGTCGACAGCGTTCATGTATTTTTCAAGCGTGCCGTTGGCAACTGCCGCGCGGAAGGTGTCTTTGTCGTAATCCTTCAGTCCGTATACTAACTTTGCGCCGGGCTCGGCATCGACGATGTACCACATTTCGGTTTTGCCGTATTCGCCTTCTTTTTCTTTGGCGTAGCTGTCATCGGGGTGTACCTGGATCGAGAGCTTATCGCAGGCATCAATGAGCTTGATGAGCAGCGGGAAGCCTTCTGCTTCATCGCCGAGATAATCGCCTAAGGTCATACCGGCGTATTCGCCGTTTTCGATTACGTTCATGCCGTCGTGACGGACGGTCAGTTCCCACGATTCTGCAATTTTGTCAAGGTCGGCTATTTTGTCGTATTCGCTTTTCAGACGGGTGCCGCCCCAGATGATCTCTTTGCAGACTGAGCGTAATTTCAGGGGATATTTGTTTTTTTCCATAGCGCATTGCCTCCGTTATCGGTAATTCTGTATATTCATCATAAAAGTATAGCACAATTCTCAGTTCTTGTAAAGAGCTTTTACAGAAAACTTTTTGGAAAAAAGTTTTCCGCACCTTTCAAAAACATTCGGGACAGGGCGAGGACAATATTGTGAAGGCA
>CAZMAF010000022.1:0-19967 GCA_964564225.1 uncultured Lachnospiraceae bacterium | reverse complement strand
AAGGTATTGGCGGGGGTATCGACTGAGACTTGAAACAAGTTTTAGTCGGGGTTTCCGCACCTTTCAAAAACATTCGGGACAGGGCGAGGACAATATTGTGAAGGCATAGTCTGAAGGTATTGGCGGGGGTATCGACTGAGGCTTGAAACAAGTTTTAGTCGGGGTTTCTGCACCTTTCAAAAACATTCGGGACAGGGCGAGGACAATATTATGAAGGCATAGTCTGAAGGTGTTGGCGGGGGTATCGACTGAGACTTGAAACAAGTTTTAGTCGGGGTTTCTTATGCGGTTTCAGGGCGCATGCTGCTTACGCCTTTTTCTTGGCGAGAAATCTGATGAGCACGGCTGCGCCTGCGAACATAGCGAGAGCGGATACCCACATCAGAACACAGGAAAGTACGCTACCGAGCGATACGGTAAGACCGGCAACGATATAGGAAACGGCGGCGATGCCCGCAACGAGCCCTGCGTAGGGGAGTTGGGTGTTGACGTGGTCAACGTGATTGCACTGCGCGCCGGCTGAAGCGAGAATTGTGGTGTCGGAAATGGGGGAAACGTGGTCGCCGAATACAGCTCCGCCGAGCGTTGCCGAAACGGTGAGGATTGATAGCGTGCCACTGCCGCCGAGAATGGTGACTGCGATGGGAACAAGAACGCCGAACGTGCCCCACGACGTACCCGTTGCAAAGGCGATAGCGCCTGCGAGGATGAAGAAGATAGCGGGAAAGAGGAACTGCGGGAAATTGCTGTTTGCAAGATTGGTTTCAACAAACGTTTGCGCATCGAGATAGCCGCCCTTAGCGCCCATAATGCCCGAGATCGACCACGCGAAGGTGAGAATCAGGATGGCGGGAACCATTGCCTTGAAGCCTTCGGTGAAGCTCGAAGTGATTTCCTTGAAGGAAACAACACGCGAGATCATATAGTAAGCAGCGATAATAAAGAGGGCAACAGTCGAGCCGATAGCAAGCGACATACCGGCATCGCAATTCGAGAAAGCCTCGATGACGTTGGCTGATTGCAGCTCGGCGCTGATCATGCCGGTGTCCCAATTGTAGAAGAAGCCGGTGTAGATCATACCGCCGATGCAACAGGCAATGAGAATCAGTACGGGGATGAGAAGATGGCGTACCTTGCCCTTGGGATTGGCTTTGATTACGGTTTCTTCTTCCGCATCTTCGGATATGCCGGCAAAGACGTCGCCGGTTTCTTCGGCGATTGTGTCGTTTTTCTTCATTTTGGCAAAATCGAATTTAAAGAAGCAGAGGGTGAATACCATAACGAGTGTGAGAAGCGCGTATACATTGAAGGGAATGGTCTTGATGAATACCATCAGACCGTCGCCTTCAAGTTCGCCCGCGACGGCTGCTGCCCAGCTCGAAATAGGCGCGATGATGCAGACGGGTGCAGCGGTGGCGTCGATGATATACGCGAGCTTTGCTCTTGAGATCTTGAATTTGTCGGTGACGGGACGCATAACCGAGCCGACGGTGAGGCAGTTGAAATAGTCATCAACGAAAATCAGACAGCCAAGACCTGCCGTTGCGGCGAGCGCGCCCGCCTTGGATCTGATTTTTTTGCCTGCCCATTCGCCGTAAGCCGCCGCGCCGCCCGATTTTTGCAAAAGAACGACGAGAATGCCGAGTACGACGAGAAATACGATGATCGGTGTGTTACTGCCTACCTTTTCGCTCATGACCTGATATAACGTGAAGAATGCCTTCAGGACATCGCCGCCTGCATACATCAGCGAGCCTACCAGAATGCCGAGGAAAAGGGAAACGTACACTTGTTTAGTGACGAGTGCCAGAACGATGGCGATGACTGCGGGCAGAAACGCCCATAAAGTACCTTCCATAAAAATTCCTTTTTCCTTTTGGGATGAAAAATAAAAAATCACGGCACTATCAGTACCGTGATCAGAGATCCTGATACAATAGCGCAACACCGTAAGGTGACAGTCGCGCCGATGTTGTTGCCGTATCCGAGACAGTCTGCTTGGGACGGGCGGCATTCTCTCGGCGGTCGCCCTTTTTGCACTGACCGAAGTCTTCCGTCGGCGTTTATCATATTTACCGCGTTTCTATTGTGATTTGTAAGGAGTATAACATAATTTTATACAAAAGTCAAGGATTTCAGAGGAGCTCCGGCAATTTTTGACGTTTTTCAGAAAAAACTCCTGCATTTCTGACGCCTATTGAAACAGGATGACAATATTGCCGCAAAGATACGGCGCTGAGTTTTGGGGATGTTTTTTGCTTTTCCCCGATGCAGTATTGGAAAATATCTTTTTTTGTTTTTGGGTAAAAAATAAGGATAGCGTCTTGAAAATAACGACGTGATGTGATATAATTATAAGAAATATTATAGGATTTTACAATAATCGACAAGATTTTTAATACTTTGATCACGGTAAAGGATTCTTATGAAACTTCAGAATATTCACGGCTTTGCCGATATCGACGCATACGTTTCCTATAGGCTTTCTCTTTATGCCGATCGGGAAAAAAGCCTTGAAACGCTGTTCGGACTCATGTTCGACGAGAGTGAGAATATTATGCTTGAAACGACAGACGGCTACCGCATTACGAAAACGACCTACGGTCAATTCAAAAAGAAAATTCTTGCTGTCGCGCCGACGGTTGCTGATGTTTTTTCTGAGGTGGCAAGCGGCGGGATCATTGGTTTGTATATGCAGAATTCGCCAGAATGGCTGCTTGCTTTCTGGGCGATTCTTGCGGCAGGATATCGCGTGCTTCTGATGAACACCCGCCTTGCCGACGAAACGCTGGACGCCCTTCTTTCAGAGTACGGTGTTTGCGGTGTGATCTCGGACTCAAAAGCTTTTTCCGTGAAGACGGTAATGAAGGATGAGGCGCTCGTCCCGTCGGACAAAACTCTTTCTTTTCGTCCTTTCGGCAAGGAAGTTCTCTTTATGTCGTCGGGTACGTCGGATTGTGTCAAGCTTTCGGTATATACGGGTGAGAATTTTTACTATCAGGTTTGCGACAGCGCGAACATCATTGCTACTTGTCCCGACATCAAGCGACATTACGAGGGCGAGCTGAAACAGCTCGTGCTGTTGCCGCTCTGTCATGTTTTCGGCTTTATTGCCGTTTATCTCTGGTTCGGATTTTTTGCGCGCACCTTCGTATTTCCGCGCGATCTTGATCCTGCCACCATTCAGCGCACCGTAAAAAAACACAAGGTCACGCATATTTTTGCAGTTCCGATGGTCTGGGAGGCGGTTGCCAAGGCGGCGATCGGCAAGATCAAGGCGCGCGGCGATAAGACCTATTCCCGTTTTCTGCGTGTGACGCAGCTTGTCAATTCGCTTGGCAGAGGGGGCGATTTTGTTGCCCGTAGGTTTCTGCGAGAGGTCCGCGAGGGGTTGTTCGGTGACAGCGTTCTGTTTCTCATCAGCGGCGGCAGTGATATCAGCCGTACCGCGCTTGAATTTTTCAACGGCATCGGCTATCATCTTGCAAACGGTTACGGTATGACCGAGATCGGTATTACTTCCCTTGAAAAATCGGCAAGTAAAAAGATATTGAACTCGGGTTCGATCGGCGCGCCCTTCGGACACACCGAATATAAGCTTGACGAGCGCGGCTGTCTCTGCGTGCGCGGTAAAACGCGCGCTTCGCGTATTCTCTCGGGCGGCAAGGTGTATCTTGCCCGTCCGGATGAGTGGTTTTCGACGGGCGATATGATGCGGTTTGAAAACGGCAGATATTATTGTGAGGGACGTGCGGATGATCTTATCATTTGTGAAGACGGTGAGAATTTAAACCCCCGTCTTGCCGAAGAAATATTGCTTTCTGACGGTATTGATAAGCTTTGTATTTTCCAAAAAGAAGATAAGACTGTGGCGCTTGTTGCCTCGATTCCGGGTATTTACGGCAAAGAAAAAATCGGAGCGCTGTACGAGAGGCTTCTTTTGGCAATTGCTAAGGCAAAGCTTGACCGTGTGATCCGCTCGGTTTATTTTACAAGCGAGGGGCTTCTTGCCTCAGGCGAGTTTAAGCTTTCGCGCAAGAAGATAGCGTTCCGCATCCGCGATGGATTGCTTCGCACCTTTGATCCTGCGTTGATTGATGATTCCTCCGACGAGCTTTTTGACCGTCTTGAAAACGATCTGCGCGCCTGTTTTGCCGAGTCGCTCGGAAAATCCCCCGATGAGATCGGTAAGGACAGTCATTTTTTTCGCGATCTTGGCGGTACGAGTATGGATTATTTCGTTCTGCTCGGCGCGATCCGCACAAAGCTCGGCGTAGAGATCGCGAACAGTGACACGTTGCGGCTGGCAACGGTTTCGGAGTTTGTCGCTTATTTGCAGAATACATGACGTTTTAAAAATTACACCGTAGTGAAAGTGAGGTTAGTATGATACAATCTCTCAATAAAAAGTGGAAAGAATTACTTTTCGCCTTTTCGGGATTCGGCCCGAATTTTCTGATGATTATGATGGGCTCGTATTATTCCGATGCGCTGAATCCCTCGGCGCTCGAAATGGGAGAGCAGTTTCAGGCGATCATGCCGGGTGTTTGCTATATCCTGCCTGCGCTTTTTCCGATTCTTTTTGCCGTCGGTAAGATTTTTGACGGTCTTATTGATATACCCTTTGCGCATATCACCGATACGCTTTCAACGAAATGGGGCAGACGGCGTCCTGCCATAGCGGTTTGCTTTCTGCCGATGCTTGTAAGCTATATTCTTTGCTGGATTCCGATTGGTGGTCCGGATGCCAAGCTTTTCAATACCCTTTGGGTAACCGGCTTCAGCATCATCTTTTTTGCGGCGTATACGATGTGCCTGATCGCTTTTTACGGCTCGCTTTCGACGGTTTGTGTTGACGAGCCTCAGCGCCTTCGCGTGTCGGGCTATAAATCTTTTTTTGATACTATTTCTTACTGCCTTGTATACGCGCTCGTTCCCGTTATTCTGTCGGGTGCGAAGCTGCAGATCGACACGCTCGTTTTTTTCTGCACGCCTTTGATGTTCACAATACTTATTCCGCTTTTTCTCATCAAAGAGGGCGAGAAATACGGTTACCCTGAAAATTTCGGTATGAGCGGGGAAAAGATATCGCTTGGCGAAAGTCTTTCCCTGACCTTCAAAAACCGTATTTTCCGCCGCTGGACCTACGTCAACTGCTGCACCTTTTTCGGACTTCAGATGTTTTTGTCCGCAATGAACGGACTGATCATCGGCGGCATGGGTATGAACGGTCTTCAGATGGCAATTCTCAACACCTGCGCCTTCGGACCTGTTCCCGTAATGCTTTATCTTTTCAATAAGGCGAAGGTGCGTTATGGTATTCGCGCGACCTACCAAAGCTGTCTTTTACTTTTTGCCGTTGCCATTCTGACGTTTTTCCTTGGCTCGCGTTATCTGCTCGGTGAGGGCAACGTTACGGCGAAGATGGCGATCGGTATCGTTGGCGGTCTTTGCGGAAGCTGGTCGATCGGCGCGTTCTTTATGATGCCCTATCTTGCTCCCGCTCAGATTTCGAGTGTCGAGGAAAGGCTGACCGGTAAAAATCATTCCGCGATGTATTTTGCGGGCAACGCCGTCACGACTTCGATCGTCGGCGCGATCTCGGGCAATTTTGTGTACGAATACGTAAAAAATATTTTCCTTGCCAAAGGAAAAGGGCTTGTCTGGGCAGAAGCGACAGGCTCGCTTTCGGCGGCTGAGGTGGCTTATGAAAAGTTTTTTGGTACGCTTGGCAGCGAAGCGGAGGTTGCCTCCTCGGTCTTCAATTTCGGCAATCTTCTCGTTCCCTTTATCGTACTTCTGACTTGCCTTGCCGGCTTTTTCTTAGCATTCAAGTTGCCGCGTGATTTCAATTCCCGTATTCTTGCCGAGGAGTTCAAGGCAATGGATCCTACGCTTGACATTTCCGCTTTTGAAAATGAGGAAAACAAGGTTGAGCGCGCTGAGATCATTTTCGTGCAGATCGGTCTTTCGGTATTGTCCGGCTTTATTTTCGGCTTTATCTGGTCGGGATTTCTGATGAAATCCATCAAGTCCTACCGCGAGCGTTTCGGACGTATCATTCCCTATTTCTTGGGCTGTTTCGTTCCGTTTGCCTCGGTCTTTACGCTTCTCAGAATGCGAAAAGAGCTTCTTGCCATTGCCGACGAAAAGGGTGTTTCTCTGAAGCTTCCGAAGCTTCCTCTCATTCTTTCGTCGCTCGTTTTCCCCCTTTTGTTTATGAATATCGTATCGCTTGCGCTCTTGCAGCGAGCCATGAATACGATCTACGTCAGCGAGGATATTTGAACGATGCTATGCCGACTGTTTCAGTGGGTTGTCAAGCTGACAGGCTTTCTGCCTCAGCTTTTGATTTTCCGTACCCGTGTTTCGTATGAGGATCGCCGTGTACAGGGAAGAAGATTTCGCGGTAAGGCGATTGTGGTTTCCAATCACCATTCGGTGTACGACATTGCGCTTCTTCTGTTTGTCTTTCCTTTTCGTACCCTTCGCTGTGCGGTGGCGGAGATTATGTATCAAAAAAATATTTTTATGACCGCGTTTCTTAACTTATTCGGATGTGTGAAGGTCGAGCGCGACAGCTACGATTTTACCTTTCTTGACAAAATGAAGCGTATTCTTGATCACGGCGGCGCGGTGGAAATTTATCCCGAGGCGCGCCTTCCGAAAAAAGATGAGGAACGTCCGCTATCCTTCAAGCCGAGCTACGTCTATCTTGCGCTCGAGTCGGGCGCTCCGATCATTCCGGTCTGTCATAACGGAAAGATCTTTTCAAAAAAACGCGCCGAGGTTGTGATCGGCAAGTCGATTGATGCCGCCGCTTTGTACGATGGGGCGCTGAGTGAAAAAGAAAATATTGAAATTATCAACCGATACGTAAGGAGTAAGATCATTGAACTCTCAAAAGGATTTGAAGAACCGTCAAAAAAAGAAAAGACGGCTGTTCTCTAATTTCTGTTACGATTTTGTCAAAATCACGGGTGCTATCCCGATCCTTCTTTGGATGCGCCCTAAAGTATATTATCCCTTCGGTAAGCCGAAAATGAAGGGCGCGATGCTGATATCCGCCAATCATCGCAGTATGCTTGATCCCATCGTGATACATACGGCAATTCCTTGGCGGCGGCTGAACTGTCTTGCCACGAAGGATTTATACAGTACGAAGGCGCGGGCTCGCTTTTTTAATCAGATGCACTGTATTGTGGTGGATAAGGTTAATTTCAGTCTTGACTCTTTTCACACGGTTGTGAATTGTCTTGAGGAAGGCAAGGCTGTGGTGATCTTTCCCGAAGGGGGGCTTAATCACGATCAAGCCGATACCATTCACAGCTTCAAGTCGGGCGCCGTTCTGATGGCGCATAAGGCGGCAGCGCCTATTTTGCCTCTTTATCTTGTCAAGCCTGAAAAATGGTATCAGCGTTATCGCATCGTCGTCGGTCAGCTCTTTGATGTAAGAGAGCGTTTTGGCGCGATGCCTTCGATAGAGGACCTGAATACCGCGAGCATGTTACTGCGTGAAGTCGAAGTGGAGCTGAAATCGTATTTTGAAAAGCTCCCGATCTATCAAAAATTACATTCCAAGGTTGAATTTCCTGAACCTAATGAAAGGACGGATATTTCCGTATGAACGAGAAATTCAGATGCTATACTGACGAGACGACCTTTTCTAAAATCGTTGATTATCCCAACGTGACGTCAATGTGGGCGCAGAGTGTTGCGAACTACGGTGAGAATATTGCCATCGTTGACGGTGAAAGCTATACCTATAACACGCTGGATGCCGATGCTTCGGCATTCCGTACCGTATTGAAGGAGCATGGCGCTGTACCGGGCTCGCTTGTCGGTATTCTTTGTCCCAATTCTTACGGCTTTGTCAAGGCGTTTATCGCCGCTTCGACCTACGGTCTTTCCGCAGTGCTTTTGCCGACGCACCTTGATGCTATGACGGTTTTCGGCATTGCCTCAAAGTTCGGCATGAAAGCAGTCGTATACGATGAAGCTCTTGAAGAAAAGGTTTCTTTGTTAAGAGAAAAGAATCCTGCTGTTTCCCTCATTTCTTCGTCGATGACGGCAGAGGAAAAAACGCCTGCCATTCCCGTTCCCGCCGAAGCCCCTGCTGCCATTCTCTTTACGGGCGGCACGACAGGCAAGAGTAAGGGCGCAAGGCTCAGTCAGAGAGCGCTTATGGCAGGGACGAAGAACGGTTGCTACGGTATTAAAGAGATTTTTGAACAGCGGTATCTGCTCGTTCTTCCTCTGACGCACGTGTTTGGACTCATCCGTAACCTGATGACCTCGCTGTATACCGGCAGCGCTCTCTACATCTGCCGCAACAATAAGGATATGTTCCGTGACGTTGCCATTTTCAAGCCGACGATCATGGTGCTTGTGCCCGCGCTTGCCGAAATGGCGCTCGCTCTTTCCGCGCAGTTTGGCAGAAATATGTGGGGTAGCGATCTCAAGACAGTCATCTGCGGCGCGGCGCCGGTTGCGCCCTATCTTGTGAGAGAATACGACAAGCTCGGCGTAGCACTTTTGCCTGGTTACGGTCTTACCGAGTCGGCAAATCTTGTCAGCGGTAATCCCGAGGCGCTTCGCAAACCGGAATCGGTGGGTCTTATTTATGACGGTATGGCGTATAAGATCGTCGACGGCGAGCTTTGGCTTAAAGGCATCAATATGATGGACGGCTACGTTACTCCCGAGGATAACGCCGCAGCGTATGAGGACGGCTATTTCAAGACGGGCGATCTTGTGAGAATTGATGACGAAGGCTTTTTGTACGTTACGGGCAGAATGAAGGAAATTATCGTGCTTTCGAGCGGCGAAAACGTATCGCCTGCCGAGCTTGAAGTGAAGTTTGGCGCGATTGATGCGATTCAGGACTGTCTTGTTTACGAGGTTACCGAAGGTATGAGTCAGATGCTTGTTCTTGAGGTGCTGCCGAGGATGACGACTGTTAAGGCGCTCGGTATCGACGATCTTTACGGCTATCTCAAGGCGGAGGTTGACAAGATCAACGAAACCCTGCCTTCTTTTGAAAAAATCAATAAACTGATCATCCGCGATACGGATTTTATCCGTACCCCTGCGATGAAGATTGCGAGAAATTTAAATGGCAATGTCAAGAAATGAAATTATTGAAAAGCTGATGGACGTAATGAAGCTGGCGATGCCTTCGTCCACACTTGATCTTTCCTCTCTGAGCGAGGATTCTCAGCTTGTGAACGACCTCGGACTTTCGTCGGTGGGCGTTCTCTACGTCGTTATCGCCATTGAAGAATTTTTTGCCATTCGTTTTGACGACGTCGGCTTTGCCGATTTCAAAACGATCGGCGACGTTATCAATTATATCGAAAAGAAGCTGAACGGATGAAATGGAAGATGAAAGAGCCCTCTTATGGAAGCATGATCCGCGTGGGGCTCGGCAGTATTTATCATTTTGGTATTTACGTATCGGACGACGAGGTGATCCAGTTCGGTCTTGCGCCCTCTCGGCGCGCGATGTTGCGCGACTCTGAGGTTGAGGTACTTGCTTCCGATATTGACACCTTTCTGGCAGGAGGTTTTCTCGAGGTTGCGGAATTTGATAAAAAGGAAAAAAAGAAGCTCCGCAGTCCCGATGCCGTCGTTGCTTACGCAAGAGAAAAGCTTGGCATGCGCGGGTACAGCATTCTTTACAATAACTGCGAGCATTTTGCCAACGAGTGTCTGTCAGGCGAGCATATTTCCCATCAGGCAGACGACGTGCGCGCTCTCTTTCGCTCCATGCCGATTGCCGACGTTTATCTTGCGGCGCTTCCCGACAGAGAATGCGGGAAGCCGCTTGCGACAGACCTGCGGCAAAAGGAGCTTGAAGACGTATCCAATTCCCGTTTGAAGCGCGAAAAATATTACGTCTGGCAGCTGCTCGGTTATGCGTTGCAGCGCAGTCTTGGCTTAAAAATCGAGGAGCTTACCTTTATCCGAGAGGAAGGCGGGCGGTATCACACCGATAAGGCGGAGTTTTCACTGTCCCACAGTGGGGGCGCGCTTGCCGTTGCCATTTCCCGCGCACCCATTGGGGTAGATATTGAGAAAGCCGATGCGCTTTTGCGAGAGGGTATGGCGGCGCGGATGATGACGGCGGCGGAGTTTTCCTTTTACGAAGGGCTGTCCGGAATTGAAAAACGGGAATACGTCCTGAAGCTCTGGACCGCAAAGGAAGCGATTTTCAAGGCGATGCATACCGATTGCTTTGAGCCTATGACGGTTGATACGGTATCTGCCTCTTATCAGAGCTATGAAAAAGTTGTCGGGGGAGAAAAGTACGTTCTCGCCGTTGCTACGGCGACCCCCGAGCGCCTGCGTTTCTTTGAGAATATCGAGTTATAAAGCTTCATTTTCCATATAGGAGGCTGTTTATGTCGGATCATGAAAAGAACACCGCTGAAAAGAGAAACGGGAAAAAACGCATCAGGAAGATCGCTCTGATCGTTGCTGCCTCTCTGACGGGTATCAGTACGGCGGCGGTGGCTTCGACTGTCGTTGCCTACGACGCTTTCTTTCCGCGTTACGAGCGTCCTGATTATGCGCTTTATCCCGGCATGTACTGCTACGAGAGGTATGAAGGCAGTCTTCTTCGTGAGGCACTTTTTTTGCCGTCGGGGGAGATTTCGCTTGCCGCCTATTATTATCCTGTTCTGAATGCCAAAGGTCTTGCTGTGCTGGTTCATGGTATGCGTGCCGGCGCTGACGATTATCTGCCTCTTATTGAGGCGCTTGTAGAGGGTGGCTATGCCGTTTTCACTTACGACGTGACGGGAAATTATTCCTCGGGCGGTGAGAGCGGTGTCGGGATGTGTCAACAGCTTAAGGATCTTGACTTTGTGCTTGACTATCTTTCGGCAAGCGAGCGTTTTTCCGGAATGCCCAAGGTTGTTATCGGGCATAGTTGGGGCGGTTATGCCGCGGCATCGGTTCTCGCTCTGCATTCTGAGGTCAAGGCGTGCGCGCTTATCGCGCCGATGTATAACGGCAGTACGATGATGATTGAAAAGAGCGAGCAGTACGCGGGCAAGCTTGCCTATACCGCCAAGCCGATCTTTGACGTATATCAGAAATATCTTTTCGGTGAGTATACGAAATATAATGCTGTGATCGGCATCAACGCGCGTGATATTCCGGTTTTTATCGCGCAGGGTATTGATGATACCGTGATCACGCCGGACGGACAGTCGGTGACGGCGCATCTTGACGAAATTACAAATCCCAACGTAACGGTTTATTATGGGACGGGCTCGCAGGGTACGCATACGGGCATCTGGCATTCGCGCGAGGCTGAGGAATACGTTCGTACCGTTGAAAGCGAGCTGAAGCTTCTTGCCTTCCGGAAGGGCGACAGGCTGACCGATGAAGAAAAAGCGGCGTTTTATCAAACGGTTGATCATCGTTTATACAGCGAGGTCAACACCGAGCTTGTGCATTTGATTCTCGATACCTTTGATAAGGGTCTTCTGAAGTAAGGGCATATCGGAACAGACGGTAAATCGGGAACTGTCGGTACGTGGGAGTTTTTTGAAAAAACTTTCACATTTCCAAAAGTCTTAAAACAGGGCAAAAACATAATCGGAAAGGTACAGTCTGAAGTTTTTCAGAAGGGGTACGGAAAGCTTTTTTCAAAAAGGTTTTCCGATCAATCAAAATTTGAGATTTTTACTGTTTATTATACAAGGAGGATGTTATGTACTGCTCGAATTGCGGAAAATTCATTGATTATAAGGCGAAGCTTTGCAAGGAATGCGAGGCGGCATTGAATAGCGCGCAGGTACCGCCTTACGCTGACGTACCGCCCTATACACCGCCCAATGCCGATACATCTGGGCAGGGCGCGTATTCCGATCAACAGGGTTACTATCCGCCCACGGTCGATCCCTATTTTTACTGTACCGAGCCCGAGCCTTATAACCGTATGTTTGGATTTGGTAAGGCTCTTGCTTCGACGATCATGGGCGTTATCGGCTTTGTTTTTGTTTACATAGCGTTGATAGCGGCTTCCTTTGGAGCGGGATTTCTGATGACGGCGGTTTCGCTTGGCGTTTCGATTCCCGCGCTGGTTTTCGGTATTCAGTCCATTAAATGCTTTGTACGCAGAAAAGCTACCTGCGCGAAGAATATTCCGACGCTTGTCCTCGGTATTTACGGTGTGATGCAAGCCGGTTATGCGCTCGCGGGGACTTCTATGGCATTGCTTATTTTGCTTGCCAATTTTTAAAGCGGCGGAAAATGTCTGATCGGTGTTGTGATTTCACCGGTGCCGGTTATATTTCTGACTTCTTGCTGTTCACCGAAGACGATTTCCGGTACTGCGCCTCTGTTTGGGCTGTTTGTCGCCTGATATCTGTTATAATTGCGGTATGGAGTGTATGCATTGCACCGAACTTGGGTGCAAGGGTTGTTTTGACGACTGTTTTGGCTGGATTGATTGCAGTTTTGGTCATAGCGCCGAAAATTCAGAGAAGTTGTCCGGGTCTTGCATTGGTAAATGTACGGTTCACGTTTTTGGCTGTATGAGCGATTCTTGTGAGGAATAGACTGCAAAAAGTCCGATCATAAAGTTCGATTGCTGTCAGAAAAAAATGGAACGTTTATTTCAAACACGGTCAGGAAATGATAAAATAAAGCAGAGTTTATGGAGTTATTTTATTACCGATACATGATGAAAGGGTTTTTATGAAGATAGCTTTTTTTGATGCAAAGCCTTACGATAAACCGTCCTTTGATGCCTGTTGCGCGAAAATGGGCTATGAGGTGAAATATTTTGAAGCGAAGTTATCGGAGGATACCGCCTCTCTTGCGAAAGATTACGACGTTGTATGCGTGTTTGTGAACGATACGGTGAACGCTGCCGTAATTGATCGCCTTGTAGCGTTTGGTGTGAAGACCG
Source organism: uncultured Lachnospiraceae bacterium (assembly GCA_964564225.1). GTDB lineage: Bacteria > Bacillota > Clostridia > Oscillospirales > CAG-272 > RGIG1993. The sequence goes on along the minus strand of CAZMAF010000022.1, from coordinate 7,042 downwards.
TCGCGCTTCGCTGCGCCGGCTTTAATAACGTCGATATGAAATATGCGTTTGGGCGTATCCACGTTTTGCGCGTGCCCGCCTATTCGCCCTATGCTGTGGCAGAGCATACGATGGCGCTTCTTCTTACCTCGATTCGCCGCATTCACAAGGCGTATATCCGCACGCGTGATTTCAATTTTTCGCTCGTCGGGATGACGGGCTTTGATCTTCACGGCAAGACGGTGGGTGTTGTCGGTACGGGCAAGATTGGACGAGCTTTTATAGATATTTGTCTCGGTTTTGGTATGAAGGTGCTTGCCTACGATAAGTTCCCCGCAGACGATCTTGAAAATCGGGTGACTTACGTCACGTTGGATGCGCTCTTTCGTGAGAGTGATATTATTTCGCTTCATTGTCCTTTGACCGACGAGACCTATCATCTTGTAGACGACAAGCGTATCGAAAGCTGTAAGCGCGGCGTCGTGCTTCTCAATACCTCGCGCGGCGCGCTTGTCGATGCTGAGGCGCTTCTTGCGGGAATCAAGGCGCGCAAGATCGGTGCGGCTTGTCTGGACGTCTACGAGGAGGAGGCAGACCTCTTTTTTGAGGACAATTCGGGGCATATTTTAGAGGACGATACGCTCGCCCGCCTTATTTCGATGCCTAACGTTATCGTGACCTCGCATCAGGCTTTTTTGACTGAGGATGCGCTTCAAAGTATCGCCGAAACGACGGTGCAAAATATTGCCGATCTTGTCGGAAAAGGTGAGTGTCCGAATGAAGTTTGTTATCGGGGCGGCATGGCAAGCGATTGTAAAAGCGGAAAATGTTTTTGAATAAAAAAGCTATTGACAAAAACGTCAATAGCTTTTTTATTCAGTTGTTAAACCGTGATTCCGGCGTTCTTTTCCGCGAGCGCTTTTTTGTTTTTATGAACGGTGATGGGTTCACCGATTGCGTAAATTGCCGCAATGTAAAGGATAAAGAGAACAAAAACGCCGATGGGGTAGAGGACAGGATTTCCGCCAACGAGATTGTAGAGAATATCGTAGGGTGTGCCGTCGCCGCGCATTAAAAACATATAGTTGTAGTCGAGGATGAGATTGGCAATATAAGCGCTGATACAAAATCCGCCGAGTATACCGATGGTGATCGGGATATTGCGCCGCTTCAGCTTCGTCAGTTCCGTGAAGGAGATATAGAGTGAGGTAAATCCCGATATGCTGTGCGTGATGCCTGAAATGACGTTGTCGAAGGAAAGAACGGGGTAAGAGGCGTAATTCTGTCCCGCGAAATACGTGCCGAGAACTGCGCCGAGAATGCCGAATATACAAACGAAGTCGAGCGATGCTTCGCGGACTCTGCCTTTCGCAAAGGCGGCGAGTGGAATTGTAATGAGTTGAATCGAACAAAGAAAGAGCGGCAGCTCGTAAAGCCAGCCAAAAGGATCGTTTCCGCGGAAGCATAAGAGAATAATTTTGAAAAGTTCAAGAGAGTCGATTAAGATAGCGGTGACGATCAGCACGCGCCGTTTTGCGTTGTCGTCCTTGTGTTTGGTGCGGAGTGCGAAAAAGATGGCAAGTGCGGTCATAATCAGCATAAGTGCCGTTACGAAGGTCAGATGCTCAATTGAAAAATAACCCTCGGGTTCGCGTGTATAGCCCCCGAATCCAAAAAATTCTTTCATAAATACGTCCTTGTTATGATTGATACGATACTGTTTTGATAAATGGGTATGGGAACTGAAATTTGCGTTGTGTTTATTATAGCACAGAGCGGCGTAATTTGCAAGAATTTTATCCTGATAATCGGTTTTTTCTCAAAGCAACACGCCTTACTTTACAAGACAGGATTTTCTCGAAGGGGTTACACGTTTTTTGGTAGAATATTCAAATTTTGATTTAAAAAAATATGTGGAAAAAATTCCAAAAAACTCGCCTTGTTTTTCGAAAAGGCGAGTTTTATTTTTTAAAAGATTACGTATTGACGTAGCCAAGTTCGCACAGACGGCTCCAGATCAGATCGGCAGAAGCGTCAGCGTTATACAGCTCTTGCGGCGCTTTGGCAAGATTCTGACGATAAGGCTCAAGCAAGTGCGGGTTTTTGGCAAAGACGGTGATTTTCCGTGCGGCGCGCTTGGCGCTCGGCAGATAAATTGCACCCTTCAGATCACGGACGTAATAGTTTTTGATGCCGCGTTCGATGTAGGTGATACACTTGGTAACGATGGTCGGTATGCCAAGAGACGCGGGCTCGGAAATGGAATTTGCGCCGCTTTTACCTGCGTACAGATCGGATGCGGCGAGATATTGGGTGATCTTATCGGTAAAGGTCAGCGGTACGAGCGTGACGTTTGGATTGGTATTTTGCTTTTTTAAGAGGCAGAGTTTTTGATAAAGGTCGTTATTTGTGCCGCAAAGCGCTATGACGGTGAGCGGGGTATCGGCTATTTTCAGAAGATGTCTGACGGTATTGCCGAGTCGCGCCATACCGTAGCCGCCGTCGCTGAGAGAAACCGTGAAGGCATCTTCATCAAGTCCGAGCGCGCGGCGCAGCTCCGTTTTTTGTATCTTGTTACGAAGCGCGGCAATTTCAGGTCTTGACGGAAAGGGAATGTGGGTGATATGACCGCCTGCGTACATACGGATTCGTTCGGCTTGCTTTGCTCCGACTTTGCTTGAAATCAGAAATTCATTGCAATCCACGTTGAAGGCACCGTTGGAATAGACGTCGGGGCAAAAGCAGACGGTGTAGGGGTGCGGCTTCGACATTTTGTTGACGTAGTAGGGTATTGCCCAATGCGCTGTATAGACGAAATGCGCATTCATATCTTCGATATGCCGAATGGCAAGCGGTGCTGTTTTTCGTCCGCTGACCGTTCTGGAAAGCAGTACCTCAAGGGCAAAGCAGTCGCCTGCGATGAGATTGCCGAGCTTACAGAGAATGCTGACGATGGGGGTGCGATTTTGATTTTTAACCGTTTGGGTAAAGAGCTTTTCGGTTTTTTCCATATCGGGATTTCCGGTTTCGGTGAAAAACGCCGATTCCACCACCTCGACTTTATCGCCGTATTTGGCTTTGAAGGCATCACAGACCGTTCTTGTCGGTACGATATGTCCTTTTCCTGCCTCAATAAAGGCAAATACGACTCTCGGACGTTCGTCTTTTGCGGGTTTGTTCAGATTGGCAAGCCGTTGAAGCCGCTTTTGTTCGAGTACGATCTCGGCGGCGGCGAGGAATGCCGTGTAGAGAAGCGCAAAATTCGGATAGAAAAAGAAATTATCGACGAGCGACATACAGAGAATTAAGATCGGGACGAGGAGTAAGAGCAGCTTGTCAAGCGAAAAGCAACGGACGATGATCTCAAGTTTCTGTTTGAGATGAATGAAGAAGGCAAACAGTCCGACGATTCCCATAGAGCCGAGAAATTCGATGACGATATTATGGTACATTTTATAATATACGTCGGTGATGAGGTCATTGCCCGACATGAAGCCCACGCCGAAGATGGGAGCTTGTAAAAAGTCTTCGATGCCGCGTTGCCAGATGTCAGCGCGCGAGCCGAGAAGGGAAGAAAGCCATCCTTCTTCTTCCGTATCGAAGTCAAAGCGCAGAAAATGAAAGACCTTCTGAAGAAGTCCCTCGCTGTTTTCCGGAAGGTGCAGGAAGATCCCTATGCATGTGGCAATCAGCAGTATGATCAGGATAATAGTCGCAATACGCAGCATTTTTTTATTTTTGCCGTTGGCACAGCAGAAAATCATTCCCGCAATAAGCGCGATGCCGCCAAAAATGATTGCCGAGCGGGTGTTGATGACTACTGTCATCAGCCAGAAGAAGGGAGCGCTCAGATAGTAAAAGAGAGAAAAACGGTGCTTTCGCGCAAGGTAAAAGGCGGCGGGGATTGCCAGCGCGATCACCGCGCCGATGATCGTGGGAACACCCCATGAGAGCGAGAGCATAAATCGGTTGAGGACTTTGTGACCGTCTCGTGTAAGAATGAGGTTGTTTTCCCGATACAGGCGCGCCACGGTAATCAGTACTTGGGCAGAAACGGTAAAGCCTGCCTGTAACAGCGTGTGGCAAGCGTAGGATGCGGCGTTTTCGGAGTGTGTGAAAATACTTAAAAATATCCCGTAACCAAGTGTTAAAACGAGAGCAGACAGCGCGCCGTACAAAAGATTTTCTGGCATCCATTTGCCGCTGAAAAATCCGTTTGTGAGCAGCGCGATGTCGATAAAGACGATACCCCAGAAGCAAAGCCCGCGTTTTTGCAGTATTTCTTTGAATGCTTTGCTTGCGATGAGCTTATAGATGAGCGTGATTGCAAGCAGCGCGAGGCAGAGGATCAAAGGAAAGAGCGAGCTTTTGTGAAAGGTGGGGATAACGTCATAGTGGGTGTAGTAATCGTCGGCAACGTCCATGCCGATTGCGTAGTATATGAGAAAAGCGGGAACGATAAACACCTTGAGGTCTTTGGAAAAAAGACCTGCGAAAACGGCGATTGCCGTGAGAATGGCAATGCAGGGCAGATAGACCGCTTGTCCGTTTGTGCCTGATACGATGCAAACGGCGGCAAAAAGCGCGGGATATAACGGCGTGTTGAAAAACTTGACGATGCGGGACAGGATCGGTGATCTTTCACGGATTTTGTTAAAAATGTCCATAGTTTTTTTGCTGATGTCTGCGTTCCTTTCATAGAATAACGGCTCGTATGGAGCTTGTCCGTGCTTATTATAGCATTATATGGAATAAAAATCAAGGGTTTTTCTTTTTTCGCGTGTCTTCGCGCGTGAAATTGTCCGGAATGGCGGTTATGACGATATCAGGTTTTTATACATTCAGAACGGAGCATTTTATCGGCAGGGTGAATTGAAAACAATCAGGGCATTCCAAAAGGATGCCCTGATTGTATGGTAGGGTGTTCAAGCGCTACGGCGCGTTGGCTCTGCAAGTGGGAAGAAGATGGATTTTTTGATACGGTGTCAGTTGTCGTTGCGGCTCTGTTATATGATTTGAAAGCACGGTTTTCAATATTGCTCGCGTTTCATGATTCCGTTGTGATCGCAGGACAGACCGAAATAGTCTAATGACGCGAACCTGTAATTTTCTTTGCAATATCCGTTGCTTTTGTTCTTGAGCCGCTTGATATCTTCAACAATCCTGTTTTTTGGATGGAGCGTGAAGCGGATTGAATCTTTCTGAAATTTCCATCAAAAAATGAATAAAGTCGTGAACGTCTGAAATGTCGGTAAATCGCCTTTCGATGTGCCAATAACGATTGAATGAAAATCCGTTTTTCTCACACATAGCTACCCATTCTGCTTTATCAGTTGCGTTATAGAATATATCTTTTGTTATTCCTTCATCGGTGATCAGCGCCTCGTCGCCGTTATCACAAATTGCTATGTAAAGCTCGTTGATTCCGTCGTAGGTTAAATTGATTCGTATTGCGCGGCAGGCTGTATCGACGTATCTTGTTTCAAACTCATTTTTCACTATTTTTAACGCTTCCCGGTAGGTCATAATAATACCCCTCTTTCAAGTAAAGCAAGCAATGGCACGCCTCGTTGACGCCCATTTTTTTCTTAAGAGTTATTATAGCACAAATCCGTCTGTATGTCAATCAGTGATGCATCGTCTTGCGGCGACAGGATGTATTTGTAATAATTCTTCAATAGTTTTTGATCTTTTCCTTCTGACACATTAATTTTATTAAGGATTATATAATATGCTTTTTGAACTATATCATAAACTTCTTTTTCTTCTTTGTTTTTTTTTTTGAGGTTCTCGGATAAAAGAAGCTAATCCATTCAAAAGCGCTGATTTTACGTGATAATATGGCTTCAGCTCTTTCATTTTCGCGCTCCTTTCGGGTGGTAACACACATTATACCGAAAGAATGCCGAAAGTCCGGAGGTTTGGGAAAAATTATTTATTTTCCACGGAAGATTTTGCGGTATTGATAGAAGCGATTAACATTCTTTTTAATTCAACGCAATTATCAAGCAAAAATCTTTCGTGATAATATCCACTTTCCAAAATCAACTCTATCCAATATTCCGTTTCGGAACACTCTTTCAAAGCGATTTGCAGCTTGGCGATAAAGTCAGCCTTGCCGTGAGCATAAAAAGCTTCTCTAATATTTGCGCCAATGCTCGTCCCCGAACGTAAAAACTGATTGATCAATGCGCTTTCGCACTTTGCTACTCGAAGCTCTTTGCAAACTTGTATAACATCAAGCGCAAATGCTTTTGACTTTATAATCAAAGGACTGTCAGCCATAACCTTACCACCTTTCATTTTGTTATGATAATTATACCATAAAACCTGTTACTTTTCAACCTTAAAATAAAAATGCTTTTTGCTGAGGCAAAAAGCTACATTAGATACCTTTTCACTATTCACTATTACCTATTACCTCCAAAAATCTTCTCGGACGGATTTAGTGAAAAGTGAAGAGTGAAGAGTGAAGAGTGAAAAAGTAAAACCTTCCCGAACTTCGTCCGAGAAGGTTTTTGGTTGCGGAGATGGGATAGAATAGGGAAGGGTTATCTGCTATTTTGCGGTCGTACACGCAAAATGACGCAGTATGCCGCCGTTGCGACGGCGGACATAGACCCCGACGGCACTCTGCGCCAAAGGCTTGAGTGCTCAGGTCATAGAGCGTAGCTCATGAGGTTCAAACCCCATCCCGCACCATTTTTTTGCTGAAGCAAAAAAGAAGGCTCACTATTTGGTGAGCCTTTGGTTGCGGAGATGGGATAGAATAGGGAAGGGTTATCTGCTATTTTGCGGTCGTACACGCAAAATGACGCAGTATGCCGCCGTTGCGACGGCGGACATAGACCCCGACGGCACTCTGCGCCAAAGGCTTGAGTGCTCAGGTCATAGAGCGTAGCTCATGAGGTTCAAACCCCATCCCGCACCATTTTTTTGCTGAAGCAAAAAAGAAGGCTCACTATTTGGTGAGCCTTTGGTTGCGGAGATGGGATAGAATAGGGAAGGGTTATCTGCTATTTTGCGGTCGTACACGCAAAATGACGCAGTATGCCGCCGTTGC
>CAZMAF010000021.1:0-27251 GCA_964564225.1 uncultured Lachnospiraceae bacterium | reverse complement strand
ACTACGATTCTCGTAGCTGTTGTTAAGGGCAAGGACGTTACCAAGGAAGGCATCAATGCTGCTATGAAGGCAGTTGCTTCTGAATCCTACGGTTACAACGAAGATCCTATCGTTTCTTCTGACGTAATCGGTATGCGTTACGGCTCACTCTTCGATGCTACTCAGACAATGGTAGCTAAGATCGACGACGACACCTATCAGGTTCAGGTTGTTTCGTGGTATGATAACGAAAATTCCTATACCAGCCAGATGGTTCGCACGATCAAGTATTTTGCAGAACTCAACTAATTAAGTTCTACGGTAACCCCGATGTTTATGCATCGGGGTTATTTTTTTGAAGATCGTGGATGAGGCTTTGAATATAGGCGATCTGATTTTCGGAAAGTCCGTCGACTCTTATAGTGCGCTTTTCGTCAAGTCCTAACAGATAATCGGCGTTGACCGAAAAGGTGGTGGCGATTTTGACGAGCATATCGACCGATGGCATAATGTTGCCGTTTTCCCAATTGGATATGCTTTGCTTGGTAATATTGATCTTGTTACCAAATTCGATTTGATTGAGTCCAAGCGATGTGCGAAGCTGTTTGATTCTTTTTCCTAACATAGAAGAACCTCAAAATAAAAAGATTACAATACTATTGTATAGGATTTGTTTGATAATATAAAATACTAAAGTATTGTAAAATTGGATTTTTTTAGTTTTTTATTTTTTTTTTAAACTCCCATGGCTTCGGCAATGGGAATCAGTGATTCAGGATTTTATATTTCGCTCAAATAGACGGTATCGTTCATATAGTGATTTTTTGTCCATCGGTTTCAAAATAGCACGGGTTTTGAAGACACGCAAGGTTTTTGTGTCATATTTTTCTGTGTTTTCATATAGTATAGGTAGAATAGAGAAAAAGGAGATGGATTTTATGAACGATACGACGATTGGCTATCTGCTTGTCAGCGTACGGACGGCAGATGGCGTTTTGCTCGTTCCGAATGCGGCAGTGCGTGTTTACGACAGCGAGGGCGGGCTTTTATATGATGGAAAAACCAATCTTGATGGCTATACCGAGGAAATCGAGGTAGTGACGCCGCCGAAGGAAAATTCTTTATCGTTTGGTAAGGAAAATCCTTATGCGACGGTTTCAATTACGGTGGAAAAGGAAGGATATTATGATGCGGCGTATTGGAACGTGCCGATTTTTCCTTACGTTGTGACGATTCAACAGACGAATTTACAGGCGAGTCTTTCCGGTGTGGCAGCACCGCGCTCGATGGTGGGGGGATACGATGCCTGATACGTTATTGCCTGTGATTCCCGAAACCGTTACGGTGCATCTCGGAGCGCCTGATGCGCCGGCGGAGAACGTCACGGTATCCTTTCCTGATTACATTAAAAACGTGGCTTCCAGTGAGATTTATCCGACATGGCCCGAGGCAGCGCTTCGGGCGAATATTTATGCGGAGATCACCTACGTTCTGAACCGTATTTATACGGAATATTATCGCTCGCGCGGTTATGATTTTGATATTACGAATGATACCTCGCTCGATCAGTCGTTTGTAAAAGACCGCGATATTTTTGAAAATATTTCACAGATTGTGGATGAAATTTTTAATAGCTATATCGTGCGGCAGGGGTTTGTCGATCCCTTGTTTGCGGTATACTGTGACGGTGTGCGTACGACGTGTGACGGACTTTCGCAATGGGGCACTGTTGAGCTTGCCGAAGATGGACTTGGCGCATATGAAATTCTGACACGTTATTACGGTGATGATATTAATTTACAGGAAAACGTGCCGATTGAGAATATCCCCGAATCTTTGCCGCCAATTCCGCTTTCGCTTGGTATATCGGGCAATGACGTACGGCAGGTACAGCTTCGCTTGAACCGTATTGCGCGGAATTATCCCGGCATTCCGACAATCTATCCGCCTGACGGTATTTACGATTCTCGCACCGAGGAGGCGGTACGCGCCTTTCAGCGTATTTTCAATCTGACTCCCGATGGCGTCGTGGGGAAGGCAACATGGTATAAGCTGATCTACGTGGCGAATGCTGTGAAGCGACTGAATGATACGTTATCGGAGGGTGTGCGCTTTGAGGACGTAACGAATCCTTTTCCCGAAACGCTTGCTCTGGGCAGTGAAGGTGAGTCGGTTGAGGTGCTTCAGTATTTTCTTCAGGTGATTTCACGCTTTACGCCGACGATCCCTGTGCCGCCCCTTGATGGGATTTTCGGGGAAAGCACTGCCGAGAGTGTCCGCGCCTTTCAGCGAGAGTGGGGACTTGATGACACGGGGGAGGTCGATCTTCTGACGGGACGGCGTTTGTTCGAGGTATATCGCGCTGACGTAGCGAGTGTGCCGGGCAGTGTGTTTTCCAACACGGCAAGACCGTATCCGGGTGTGCCTTTGCGGCGAGGGAGCAGCGGTGAGGATGTGGCGGAATTGCAAGAGTATATCAATAGAATTGCCGAGGTTTATCCTGTTCTTGTGCCGATTGAGGTGGATGGGGAATACGGTGATGCCACTGAAAACAATGTTTTTTTATTGCAGGCGGCGCTTTCTCTGCCTGAAACGGGTGTCGTTGATCTTGCGACATGGGAGGGCATTGCCCGTATTTACGATACCGTTCTCGGCGGCGACCGTCCGCCTTTTGTGGATTGATCCGGGTCGGAGCGGTATGTGATAAATGGGCACTATCGTAAAAAATTTTTTCAAAATTTTTTTACGAGTCTTTTTAACAGCTTTCGGGATGGGATAAAAACAATATGATAAAGACACAGTCTGAAAGTTTTTGAGGTGTGGGGGCTTTTTTCAAAAGCTCCCGGGACAAAAAAGCAAGAATGGAAGGGGGATAACCTTCTATTCTTGCTTTTGTTACGTTTTGGGGGTGATGATGGGGGTGGCTGTTTTTTCAACTGTGCCACGTGTGACGGTCACCTTGGCAACGTCGTCGCGCGAGGGGATATCGTACATAATATCCATCATAATATCCTCGATGATAGCTCGAAGACCGCGCGCGCCCGTTTTCCTTTCGATAGCAAGCGTTGCGATGGCTTCGATTGCGCCGTCCTCAAATTCGAGCGTAACGCCGTCCATATCAAAGAGTGCCTGATACTGCTTGGTAAGAGCGTTTTTAGGCTTTTGGAGAATTTCCTTGAGCATATCAACCGTAAGGCTTTCAAGCGTGACGATGACAGGGAGACGACCGACGAGCTCGGGAATCAGTCCGTACTTGACGATGTCGTGTGGATTGACGTCCTTTGCGAACAGATTGTTCTTTTGTATGTCCTTTTCGGAAATGGGGTCGGAGGCGTAGCCGATGGCTCTGCCGCCGCGGCGTTTTTCAACGATGGCGTTGATGCCGTCAAACGCGCCGCCGCAGATAAAGAGGATGTCTTTGGTGTTGATCTGAATGAAATCCTGACCGGGATGCTTTCTGCCGCCCTGTGGAGGAACATTGGCAACCGTACCTTCGAGAATTTTGAGAAGTGCCTGCTGTACACCCTCGCCCGATACGTCGCGCGTGATCGAGCGGTTTTCCGAACGGCGTGAGATTTTGTCGATCTCGTCAATGTAGATAATGCCTTTTTCGGCAAGCGAGATATCAAAATCAGCCGCCTGAATAAGTTTTAAGAGGATGTTTTCAACGTCCTCGCCGACGTATCCTGCTTCAGTCAGCGTGGTGGCATCGGCGATAGCAAAGGGAACTTTCAAAGCCTTGGCGAGATTCTGCGCGAGATAGGTTTTACCGACACCCGTCGGTCCAAGCAGAAGCACGTTGCTTTTTTGGATTTCGACGTCGTTTTCTTTATCGCGTGACAGAATGCGCTTATAGTGATTGTATACGGCGACCGAAAGCGCTTTTTTGGCGTTGTCCTGACCGATAACGTATTCGTCGAGGGACGCTTTGATCGTCTGCGGTTTGGGCAGAGAGTCCATCGTGAGGTTGTCGGTTTCTTCCTGTTCAGGCGAAAGCGTATATTCCTCGATCAGCTCCGAGCAAAGTTCAATGCAATGGTTACAGATGGCGACACCCGTAGGGGAGGGAATTAAAAGCTCGACGTCCTTTTCTGCTCTCTGGCAGAAGGAGCATCGCATAGTAGTGGGAGTTTTGTTGTCTGACATATAAACCTCGTATTTGTGAGTAGAAAAGACCGACGGAAACGTCGTCGGTCTTTTACGAACTTATCTTGCGCTCAGCACCTTGTCGACAAGACCGTATGCGCACGCTTCTTCTGCGGTCATAAAGTTGTCGCGTTCGGTATCGCGTGCGATTTCTTCCATGGATCTGCCTGTATTGGCGGCGAGGATCGTATTGAGCTTATCGCGCGTTTTGAGAATCTGCTCGGCGTGAATTTTGATGTCGCTTGCCTGACCCCTTGCGCCGCCGAGAGGTTGATGAATCATAATTTCGCTGTTAGGAAGCGCGAAACGTTTGCCCTTGGCACCGCTTGACAGTAAGAATGCGCCCATGCTTGCTGCCATACCGATGCAATAGGTAGCAACATCGCACTTGATAAAGTTCATCGTGTCGTAGATCGCAAGTCCGTCGGAAACCGATCCGCCGGGCGAGTTGATGTACAGACAGATGTCTTTATCGGGGTCCTGACTTTCGAGGAATAAAAGCTGGGCAACGACAAGTGAAGCCGTGACCTGATTGACCTCGTCGGTCAGAAAAATAATACGGTCGTTCAAAAGACGGGAATAGATGTCGTACGCTCTTTCGCCGCCGTTTGTTTTTTCAATTACGGTTGGTACAAGTGCCATAGTGTGACCTCTCTTTCGGGATAAGGTAAAGAAAAAGTGAAGAATGAAAGCGAAGAGTGAATCGGTAAGGATGATTTTGGTCTTGTGAGCGATGCCTCTTCTTTTTCGTTTCATTTTTCGGGGATTTTGTTATTCTTCGGGGGTTTCCTCTGCGGGCGTTTCTGCGGGTGCTTTCTTCTTGGCTGTGCGTTTGGTCTTGAATTCTGCATTGTCCTTTACGAAGGTAGCTGCCTTTGATACGCGAACATCAGCGGCAATGTCTTCCTTGGAAACGAGCGCTTCAACCTGTGCGGTTTCCATATTGTATGCCTTTGCGATCTTTTCGATTTCTTCCATAACCTCTTCGTCGGTTGCTGCGATGCCTTCGAGTTCTGCGATCTTTTCGAGCGCAAGACGGCTTTTAACTCTCTTTTCGGCATCAGGACGAATCTCAGCGGTGAGTGCTTCCATTGTCATACCGGTGTATTTGAGGTAGGTAGCAAGGTCAAGACCCTGGCTCTTGAGGCGGTTGTCGTACTGCGAGAGCATTTCGTTGACTTCGGTTTCGAACATAACTTCGGGAATATCGCCAACGAGCTTTGATACGAGAATATCAACGATCTCGTCGTCGGTCTCGCGATCGGCAGCTTCTGCCTTTCTCTTCTGGATTGTTGCCTTAACGTCTGCTTTATATGCAGCGAAGGTGTCAAAATCAGAAACGTCTTTTGCAAATTCGTCGTCAAGCTCGGGAAGTTCTACCTGCTGAATGGCGTTGAGCTTGATCTTGAAGACAACGGGCGCTCCTGCGAGATCGGAAGCGTGATACTCGGCGGGGAAAGTAACGTTGATTTCAAATTCTTCACCGATCGAGTGACCGACGATCTGTTCTTCAAAGCCGGGAATGAACTGACCGCTGCCGAGCTTGAGTTCGTGACTTTCACCCTTGCCGCCTTCAAACGCAACGCCGTCCTTAAAGCCTTCAAAGTCAATAACGGTGATGTCGCCATCCTGCGCGGGACGGTCGGTAATCTCGATCTTTCTTGAGTTTCTTTCGCGTACTTTGTTGATCTCGGTCATGATCTCGTCTTCGGTAACGCGGATGGTCTTCTTGGTAAGAGTGATACCCTTATAGTCGTTGATTTCGACCTCGGGCTTCAGCGTAACGGTTGCGGACATAACAAGACCGTTCTCGTCGATCGAAACAATATCAAATTCCGGCTTGCCGACTGTTTCAAGCGCGCTTTCTTTGAGGGCGCTTTCGTAAGCTTCGGGAAGTACGTCGTTGATAGCATCTTCGTAAAGGAAGCCCTTGCCGTACATTTTTTCGATAAGGCTTCTGGGTGCTTTGCCCTTGCGGAAGCCGGGAAGGGTGATGTTTGCTTTCTTTTTGTTGTAAACCGCGGTTACGGCTTTTTCAAAGGTTTCAGCATCGACGGCAAATTCAATGATCGCCTTGGTGCTTTCGGTTCTGGTTACGTTTTTCAAGCTCATTGGCTTATCCTCCATATTGCAATGTCGTTTTTTTTACAATCACATTATTTTAATGTATATACAGAATTTTGTCAAGTCCTTTTTATAAAATTATGGCAAATTTTATCAGTTTTTTCAAGTTATTTCGATAATTTGCGGGGTGAAATTCAGATAATCTGCCGAAACGATGTAAAAATCAATATCCTCGAAGCGCCGTACCGGCGCGATCTGATAGACACCGTGGATATGTCCGAAGTAGCACCGTCTGACTTCGTACTCGTGAAGAAGGTCGATCAGGGGGCGGCAGACGTAATGCTCGAAGATGGGCGGAAAGTGCATAAAGACCACTTTTTCGAGCGTTTCGTCCTTGACGGCGGTAAGCGAGAGCATAAGGCGTTCTGCTTCGCGCGCGACGATCTTGCGGTAATCACTATCGCTCGGCGCATTGGAAGCATCGCTGTACCAGCCGCGCGTGCCGCAGATGGCGATATTTTCAAAGGTGTAGGCATTGTTCTGTAAGAGTTTCATCGTGGTAATTCCGTTTTCGGTAAAAAAGTCGGTGACCTTTTTTTGCGTTGTCCACCAATAGTCGTGGTTGCCGCGCAGAAGAATTTTCCTGCCTTTCAAGCGATCGAGAAAGAGAAGGTCTTCGCGTGCCTCTTCGAGCGAAATGCCCCAGGAAAGATCGCCTCCGACGACGACGGTGTCGCTTTCGGAAACGGTTCGATTCCATGCATCTTTCAGCTTTTCGTGATGGTTTTTCCAGCGTGAGCCGAAGACATCCATCGGCTTTTCGGTAGTGAGGGATAAGTGAGTATCGGATAGTGTGAATAATGCCATAATACATCCTTTATACGTTTATACGTTTCGTTTTGCGAAATAGTTTTCGGCGTTTTCAAAAAAAATACGTTCGGCGAGTGTGTTGCCGAAGACTTTGCCGATGGCGGTGTAAAGCTTTGGAAGATCGCTTAGTGAAGAAATGCTTTCGGGTAAAGTCGTTGTGCCGTCAAAGTCGCTGCCGATGGCGAGTGTTTTGTCGCCGTTTTTACGGGAAAGAAAGTGCCCGATATGTGACAGAAGGGTATCAAGGGTGGCATTGCCGTTCTCAGCAAGGTGATAGCTCACCATACTGATGCCGACGAGGGCTTTTCTCTCGCAAAGGGCATCGAAAAGATAATCGGAAAGATTGCGTTTGTGTTTCAAAACTGAAAAACTGTTGGAATGCGTGGCAATGACGTCGGTGTCGCAGCGTTCGCTGAGGGAAAGCACCTCGCGCGCTGTTTTTTCTGAAGCGTGGGATATATCGAGCAGGATACCGAGCTCGCCCGATGCCTGAACGATTGCTTTTCCGAAATCGGTAAGTCCGTCTCCGGTATCCCATGCGCCGCCGACAGACGAGAGTCCTTGCCACGTGAGTGTCAGCACGCGCGTGCCGTTTTGCGCGAGGGTTTCAAGGCGATTGAGCTTTCGGGCAAGAAGTCGGGCATCTTCAACGGCGTAGATCAAGGAAATACCGTCGGGCAGGGAACTTTGGGATAGCGCGGTTTCGGTGTAGTGCAAAATAGCGAGATATGCCTGCCAAGATGCTTCGTCATCAAGAGCCTTGTCGCACCATATAGCCGATACACGCCGCGTTTCTGAAAAAGGGGAAATGCCGAGCGGCGCTTGCAGACAGGGCTCAGTGACGGGAGAAAGCTTTCGGTGATACGCCTCGTAAAGCGTATCGCTGTGCAGATCAAAAAGCTTCACTTAAAAGGCTTCCTTTCGGTAAGACACCCGAAATGTTTTGACCTCGCTGTCGCGGTAATATACTTCTGCGACATCAAAGCGAGGCTTCAGTCGGGTGGGATGTGCGGCAAGATAGCGCGAGGCGGCGTAGCGCAGGTGAGTGCGTTTTTCAGCATTGACGGCATCCTGTGCGTAGCCGTATTTTTCGGTGTTGGTTGTCGCTTTGCGTGTTTTGACTTCTACGAAAATAATATACGAAAATCGGCGTGCGATAATGTCAATTTCACCGCCTTTGACGGTGAAATTTCTTTCAAGTATTTGCCAACCGCGCCGTTTTAAATAACGGACGACGGCGTCTTCTCCTCGATTGCCGAGCGTGCGGTGAGTGAGAGCTTCTTTCATTTGTTTAAAAATTTGAGGAAGGTTTTACGGTGTAAAGGGCATGGTCCAAGTGCGCGCACGAGGTCCATGTGCTCTTTCGTGGGGTAGCCTTTGTGCGCGGCAAAGTGATACTCGGGGTATGCCTTGTCCATTTCCTCGCAGTAGCGGTCTCTTGTGACCTTGGCGAGAATCGAGGCGGCGGCAATTGACATCGAAAGCGCATCGCCCTTGACGATCGGCAATGCATCCATCAGAAAATCGCGTGCGATATTGCCGTCAACCAAAACGAGGTCGGGCTGAGGGGTGAGCATGGCGACCGCGCGGCGCATGGCAAGCTGTGAAGCGTTCAGAATGTTAATTTCGTCGATTTCCTCGTGCGTAGCAAAGGCGATGCCGTAGGAGACGGCTTTTTCGATGATGATCCCGTAGAGCTTTTCACGCTTTTTTTCCGAGATCTTTTTAGAGTCGTTTAAGCCTTCGATGACGAGTCCTTGCGGTAATATGACGGCGGCGGCGCAGACGGGACCTGCAAGCGGTCCTCTGCCTGCTTCGTCGGTGCCTGCGATGACTGTATAGCCGTTTTCGACGGCGTTTATTTCATAAGTATAATCGGGCATGGCTTACATCCTTTGGTGAAGTACCGTTAAATGGTGAAGTACCGTTAAACAGCAAAGCCGCCGTCTACACCGAGAATCTGACCTGTGATAAAGGAAGAACGGTCGGAGGCAAAAAAGTAGATAGCTTCCGCTACCTCTTTGGGTGTGCCGATACGGCAAAGGGGTGTTTCGTCGGAAAGTGATTTTATGGTGTCTTCGTCGAGAAGCGCGTTCATCGGTGTGTCAATAACACCCGGCTCGATGCAGTTGACGGTAATGCCCGACGGACCGAGTTCTTTGGCAAGCGCTTTCGTAAATCCTTCAATGCCTGCTTTGGCGGCTGAATAATGTACCTCGCAGGAAGCCCCCATCTTACCCCACATTGAGCCGACGTTGACGATTTTGCCGTAGTGCTTGGCGATCATATACGGTGCGACGGCGCGGGTAATGTAAAAGACTGCCGAGAGATTGATTGCAAGCATTTTCTGCCAATCGCTGTCGGTAATGTCGGTGAAGAGTTTGATTTCGGCAATGCCCGCGCAGTTGACGAGAACGTCGATACTGCCGTCAAGCAGTTTCAACGCGTTTTCGACGGTTTTCCGGATTGCATTTTGGTCGGAAAGGTTGCAGTTCAGCGCTTTGGCGCCTGTTTTGTTTGAAAGTTCTGCTGCGCCCGATGCATTGTTATGATATGTGAAGACGACTTGATGTCCTTTTTTGATGAATTTCTCGACGGTAGCGGCACCGATGCCGCCTGATCCGCCGATAATAAGAACACGTTTCATAGGAGCTCCTCTCTTTATAGTGGATTATTCGGTATCTTCGGCAGAAGGTGAAGTTTTCTGACGGTAGGGCTTTTCGAGCGAAATTCTGCCGATTTTGCCCGAGCGAAGCTCGTCGAGGAGCATCAGTGCGGTGCGTTCGGTGTTGACTTCGCCGCCCTTAATGAGGAATCCGCGTTTTTTGCCGACAGCTTCGAGAAGCTCGTAGCCGCTGCAATTCTTAAGGTCATCGGTAAGATTATAGCGCGCGAAGAAAGAGTCTGGATCAATGGCGGCAAGTCGGGAGCAGAGTGCGGCGGCAAGTTCTTCCACGTCGAGAATGTGATCCTTGATCGCGCCCGTCATGGCGAGATTTTCGGCAACAAAGCGTTCCTCGAATTTTGGCCAGAGTACGCCCGGCATATCGAGCAGTTCAAGACGATAGGGCGTTTTGACCCATTGCTTGTCTACGGTGACACCGGGACGGTCTTCCACGCGCGCCTTTTTAGCGCCCGTGATCTTGTTGATAAAGGAAGATTTGCCTACGTTGGGAATGCCGACGACCATGGCGCGCAGGGCTTTGCCGTGCATACCTTTTGCTGCGTAACGGTCAAGCGTTTTGGCACAGAGACGTTGAAGCTCGGGAACGATCTCATTCATACCTGTGCCTGTAACGAAGTCGCAGATGATACAGCCTCGTTCTTTTTGCTCGAAATATTGCTTCCATTGCGACGTTACGGTAGGATCGGCTAAAGTGGATTTGGATAACAGAACAAGACGGGGTTTATCACCGCATATCTTATCAATTTCGGGATTTTGGGAGGAGCGGGGAATACGGGCATCGAGAATTTCGATAACGGCATCGACGAGAGGCAGGCACTCCGCCATCATGCGACGTGTTTTTGCCATATGTCCCGGAAACCATTGAATAGGCTTGGATGGCATCGGTGAATCAGTCCTTTCGCAAAAACGTAAAAATCAGCTGGGATCGCCTATTGCCGAAAGGGGCAGAAGGCGGTAAATGACTTCGCCAATGACGTGGCGTTCGTCAATAAAGCCGAGGTCGCGGCTGTCTTTGGAGTTCTGGCGATTGTCGCCGAGAACGAAAAGATGACCGTCGGGGACGGTGGCTTCGTATACGTCGGTTTCGCCTTCAACGGGAGTGAAATAGCGCGCGATCGAGTAGAGCTCCATTACGCTGCTCTTGTTGGTGGAATTGAGATAGTCTTCTTTCAGTAAAATGCCGTCGAGATAGATCTGCCAATTGACGAAGTCGATACGTACCGTCTGACCGCCCGTTGCGATAACACGTTTGACGAGAGGTCGGCGGAGGTCGTCTTTATCGGTCTGAATAATGACGATGTCGCCGGTCTCGGGTGTAAAGCCGATTTGCGTAAGTAAAAGAACGTCACCTTCGTGCAGGGTGGGGGACATCGACGAGCCGATAACAGGGGAGTGACGGATAAAGAAGGTCATGATGAGAAGCACGGCGGCGAGGGATAGCACGAAAAGCTCGATCCATTCAAATAACGAATGAAGAAAAGGCGGCTTTTTTTCGATTTGCGGTTCTCCATTGATGTCTTCGTGCGTTGGAGCCGTCCATGCATCGAGCAGGGCTGATAGCGTAACTTCTTTGGCAGTGATCCCGAAGTTTGCGCGGTAAGTAGGTGCCGTTTTGTCAGAAAGATTTACGGCAAGACAGCGACGGTCGCTGAAAAGGGGAAAACAAGCTTCTTCTATCGGCTGAGTGCTGATGACGGCTACCGTTTCATAGCTGTTAAGCGACAGGGAAACGAGCGTGTCGGTAAGAGGAAATCGGCGTTTGGGCAAACGGAACGTTGCAAAACCAAGCCCTGTTGCTTTTGTGAGTATTTCGGCGTCATCCGAGAGAATGAGAGCGGTGGGAGCTGCGGGGATACTTTCGGGTTTTGGGGAAGGTTCGATCGGCGCTTCGTCCGTGGTTTCATCCGTGGTTTCAGCGGGCATTTCTGTTTCTGTTTCGTCGGGAAGGGTTGGAACTTCTGTCTTTGCATTTGTGGCAGGAGCGTGAATAAGCGAAAAAGGGAGTGTTTCTTTTTCCTCATCCGTCAGAAAGAGAGGACGATCGTTTCCCGACGGCATCGTGTTTTGCTCGATCAGAAGAAAATATTTCATACGATACGGTATCCTTTGCGGTGTAATAAAGTTTTATAGAGTGATTCGTACTGCTTTGCCATAATATCGGCGCGGTAGCACGCAGTATAGCGTTTATAGGAAGCTTTCCCGAATTTTCGGGAAAGGACTTTGTCAGAAAGGATGAGAAGCGCATCGGCAAGCTCGCGCGGGTCGCTTTGGCGAACAATAATGCCGTTACTGCCGTCTTTGACCATGTGGGGATTGCCGCCGTAATCGGAGGCGACGATCGGGAGTGACAGGCTCATGGCTTCGGCGATAGCGAGCGAGGTTGCTTCGCTGCCGACCGAACAGTTGGCGTAGATGTCCGCAGCTGAAAGATACGGGGCAACGTCCGATACGAAGCCGCAGAAATGTACGCGGTCGTCAACGCCCTTCTGTGCGCTGAGTTCTTTCAGAAAAGTCTCCTCGCTGCCGCATCCGACGATGAGCGCGTGGAAGGTCTGGTTTTGCTTTTTGAGACGGGCAATTGCTTCGATGAGGGTGTGAACGCTTTTATCTTTTTCCAGCCGTACGCAGATGGCGACAGTTGGCTCGTTTGTGATATGAAAGCGTTTTCGTATCAGGTTCGCCGCCGTTTCGTTGGGCTGTACGGGAAAAACGCCGTTAGCAATGACGGTGATGCGTTTGGGAGTAACACCCATAGCAATCAGATTGTCTTTGGCTTCGGGCGCGACGGCGACGGCGCTTGGCGACAGTATTCGTGAAAAAAGGCGGTGGAATATGCGGACCGATCGGAATTGGAAGATGGCTTTCGGCGGATAGACACAATGCCTTGTATAGAGTCTTACGGGAACACGGGCAAGCGTTGCCGCAATTCTTGCCGAAAGGGAAGCGGAGGTATTTACGACGTCGGGACGGAGCGAAAGCATCAGCTTCAAGGCGAGAACGGTATTTTTTATTGAGAATGAACGCTCACTTCCCATCGTGTATACGGGAAAGCCGAGCGGTGTGATCTCTTTTTCAAGTGCCGCATTTTCGGGAAGGGCAACGTGGATGTCAAAATGGGAGGTGTCGGCGGTTTTGAGATAGGTCAGAAGCCATCTGCCCGCACCCCCGATATTGCAATCCGATAATACGAGAAGAAGTCTTGGTTTGTCCCGATCCGGTTTGGATAGTACGGTAATGGCGGTAAAGAAAAGGCGCAGATAGGCTGACACGGTGAAGTATAATGGAATTTGCCAGAGTGAGCGCGTGTCGGTAAGATAAAAGCAAAACGCACTTAGCGCGATGGCGGCAAGATTGCTGATGGCGATGTGTGCTGTTTGATTGGAAAGATAGGCAAAATCCGAAAGGAGAGAGGAAAGCGTTAATGCGATCACCGAGGGAGCGTAGAGGGAAAGCAGTTGGACGAGGGTGTTAAGATTGCTTTGACTTAATGCACTGCCGCGGTAGAGCAGAGTGACGAGAGGATCTGCCAAAACCAAAAGAGCGAGGGTTGCTGCCGAGGAAAGCAGTAAAAGCTTTAATACAATGTTTTTTAGCGCTTTTCGTTTATCGGTTGCTTTTGCCATCGCTGCATAATACGCTGCATGCGTGACAGAGGTGAGAAGCGCTGCAGTCAAAAGGACGAGCTTGGATGCGTAGCCGATCAGACTGACACCCTCGCTTCCGCTGATTGATGCCGAGGAAAGCGATGCAAGAAGTGTTACAAGGGGTAAAAATATGCCCGAAAGGATCACCCAGAAGGCACGCAGCATCATGGGTCGTGTGACGGTAAATCGTCTTGTCAGTGTCATAGAAACAGTATGATGTTTTCTGACGGATGCTGTTAACGCGAGTAAAAGTCCAATGTCGAGGATCGCTAAAACGGCAGACAGGCTGAATGCCGTTAACAGTTTTGGGAAAATCGCCGTTGCCGTCATACTGAAAAAGGAGGAAAGACAGTAAAAACCTGCCGCTGTCACGGCTTGATTCTCACTTTGCATCACGCTTACAAAAAGGCAGGAAAGTGAGAGGGTAACCCGTCCGATCGAGGTAAGAGAAAGGGCAGGCGCGCTTATTTTTAAAAGTGTCGGTGCGGCATCGGGGGCAATAGCTGATAATACTGCTTCGGGAAAAACGATCAACGGCAGATAGAGAAGTGCGCTGATGAGAAGGGTGGGAAATAAAAGATTACTGATGAATCTGTCCTGCGATTTTCCGTCGCGCTTTGTTACATATGCCGGTATGAACATGACTGCGATGACCGTGCTGATGCAGGTGTCGTAAAGAAAGGCGCTGACGGTTTGTGAAAGCTCGAATGCCGCCGCATTGATTCCGCTTCCCCAAAGTCTTGCCAGTAAGATTGAGCGTATAAGTCCGAACAATCTCGTTATGGCAATTAAGAGAAAGAGCATAACGGTTGGGCGCTTAGTTTTCATGGGTATACGATTCCTTTTATCATTTTATCATATTATTTTGCAAAAGGCAAGTATAAATTCTTAAAGCAAAGTAAAAAATCTTTGATTTTAAAAAATGGTGTGACTTTTCTATCGTGTTTGCATCGGTTTGGTGGATTTGCACGATATTTGATGTGATTTTTATGAAAAAAAACTGATTTTTCGGCAAGAAAAACAAAAAACGGTATTGACTTTTGTGCAAAAAGATAGTATAATACATAACTGTGCGATGTTTTTAAAGCGCACATTGATTACAGTTTGATAATTGACAGGAGTTCCTATGATCCCGATACTTCGGGTGCTGGTTCTTACGATGTTCGCTGCGCTCGCCTTTGTGCTTGCTTGCGGCAAGAAACAGCACCATATGACATACCGTTTGATTCTCACCTTCGTTGCCGTTGGCGCAACGACGTTTTTGCCTGAGGAAGCGATTCTGCTTCAGGTGATTGCCGGCTTTGCGGTCTTTTTCTTGCTTTCTGCGCTGCTTCAGATTGCCGTTCGTATTTGTTTTTCAGAAAAATCCTCGGAAGAAAAAAAGGTCCGTAAGGTGTAATGCATTCCGTGAATGCAATGATTTGGTTATAACGCGGCTTGGAGTGCTGATTTTTTTGATATTTTTTTTAAAATATTGAAAAAAGCTATTGCATTCTTGGTAAAGTTGTGATATAATAACACTCGCTGTGTTATCGGATAACGATAATGCGTGATTCGGGCAGTCCGCTGCGAAGCTCCGCAAGAATGCCGAAATATTAAAGGAGGAAGCCACAATGGATCTTATCAAGGCTTTTACAGAAGAGCAGCTTAAAGCAGACGTTCCTCAGTTTAAGGTTGGTGACACGATTCGTGTTCACAACAGAATCAAAGAGGGCGCAAGAGAAAGAATTCAGCTTTTTGAAGGCACCGTTATTGCAAAGAGAGGCGGCGGTATTTCCGAAACCTTTACTGTAAGACGTGTTGCTTACGGCGTTGGCGTTGAAAAGACGTTCCCGCTTCACTCGCCTTTTGTTGAAAAGGTTGAGGTTACGAGAAAAGGTAAAGTTCGCCGTGCGAAGCTTTACTATCTTCGTGACAGAGTCGGTAAGTACGCAAAGGTCAAAGAGTCTATCTGACTTAAAAGAGCTGCCTGAGGGCTTTGCCCTCGGGCGCTCTTCACTGACTTTTCCCTTATCGCAGCATTCCTACCCGGTAGGAAACCCCGTGGCGAATACCCAAGTAAGCATCGGGAGTCTTACGAAAGTCTTATTTGGTCAAAGCGTCAACCATTAATTTTAAGAATTGAGGTGTCTAAAATGAAAAACGGAATCCATCCCAATTATAGTGAAACTGTAATCAAGTGCGCTTGCGGCGAGGAAGTTACCACCCGTTCCACCAAGGGCGGCGTGATCCGCGTTGAAATTTGCTCGAAGTGTCATCCGTTCTTTACCGGTAAGCAGAAGTTTGTTGATGCCGGCGGACGTGTTGATAAGTTCAAGAAGCGTTTGCAGGGCGCTCAGAAGTAATTGCTTCTCGTCCCAAACTGACACAAAATGGCGGTTGCACTCTTGCATCCGCCTTTTTTGTTTAAATTGTTAAAAGGAGTGATCCTTTATGGAAATGATGATTTCATCAAGCGAAAATGAAATAACCCGAGCCATTCTTGCCGTTGTTATGACGCCCGATAAAAACGAAAACGAGGTTGCTGTTTCCCTTCATGAGCTTGAGCGCCTTCTCGAAACGGCGGGCGGCGAGCTTTTTGCCGAGGTTGTTCAGGCAAGACAAAATCCCGATAATGCAACTTATCTCGGCAAGGGTAAGGTTGAAGAAATCGGGCATTTGTGTAAGGCGAACGAGGTGCATCTTGTAATCTGCGATGACGAGCTTTCTCCTGCGCAGATCAAGAATATGGAAGATGCGCTTGCCGAGGTGATTGATGACAAGGAGTTTGAGATTCGTGTGATCGATCGTTCAATGCTGATCCTTGATATATTTGCGCTTCACGCGGTCAGCGGCGAGGGTAAATTACAGGTTGAGCTTGCGCAGCTCCGCTATTCTGTACCTCGTCTTTACGGCAAGGGTAAGGCATTGTCACGTCTTGGCGGTGGTATCGGTACGCGAGGTCCGGGTGAAAGTCAGCTGGAAAAAGATCGCCGTCACATTAAAAGACGGATTCTCGCGCTTGAGGAACAGCTTTGTGAGCTTGTGAGGAGCCGTCAGGTGCGCCGCGCGCGAAGAGAAAGCTCGGGCGTTTTCCGCGCTTCGATCGTGGGTTATACCAATGCCGGCAAAAGCACGCTTCTCAATCGACTGACCGATGCGGGTATTCTTGCTGAGGATAAGCTTTTTGCAACGCTTGATACGACGACGCGCAAATTCGTTCTGCCGAGCGGTAGGGAAATGCTCCTGACCGACACGGTCGGGTTTATCCGTAATTTGCCGCATCATTTGATTGAGGCGTTCAAGAGTACGCTCGAGGAGGCAAAATATACCGATGCTTTGATCATTGTGATCGATGCCTCTGATTCCGAGTGTTTGTCGCAGTTGGAAGTGACGGAGAAGCTTTTGTATGATCTTGGTGTGACCGACAAGCCTGTTCTGTACGTTCTGAATAAATGTGATATTGCCGTTACTGTACCTGATGAGTTGACCTCACGCGCTCATAAGGATAAAGTGATCCCGATCTCTGCGCTTGACGGCAGAGGGGTTGCGCAGCTTGTGGAGGCGCTTGAAGAACTTGCGGCAGGCGGTCGGAAAATGTACTGTCTGAAAGTGCCTTCAAGTGAGATGGGCGTGATTAATAAGCTGTACAATCTTTCGATGGTTGAAGACGTGGAATATTTTGACGGATATGCTCGCGTTATTGCAACGATGGACGAAAAAACAGCAGGTCAGCTTCGCCGTTTTATCGTGCTTCCGAAAAAACAAGAAGAATCAGAAGAATAAGTAATTTTATTGATTAAAAAAGCTATAATGCGTTGCATTGTAGTTGATGGGGCGTTTATGGAATTATACGTTACTCTTGGTAAAGCGGGTGAGTCGGCCATCGAGGTCAAGCGTTCGGAATTTCTCGGTTACGCTACACATATTACGAATGAGACAGAGGCGCGTGCTTTTGTGGATGCGGTCAGAAAGAAGCATGCCGATGCCCGTCATAACGTTTATGCGTACTGCGTAAAGGAAAATAATATTATCCGTTATTCCGACGACGGCGAGCCGCAAGGAACGGCGGGACTCCCCGTTCTTGATATTCTACGCAAGGGCGGTATTACGGATGCTGTCATTGTGGTTACGCGCTATTTTGGCGGCACGCTTTTGGGAACGGGCGGACTTGTGCATGCCTATTCTGCCGCCGCTAAAGCGGCAGTCGAAGATGCGGGGCTGATTACGCTCGTACCTTACGAGGAGTACCGTCTTACCGTCAGCTATCCGTTATATCAGCGCATTCCGCTTTTGTTTAAAGAGTATCCTGTGATCGTGGATTCTACCGAATTTGAGGCGAACGTCGTGATTCATATGGCGATTAAGGCGGGATATTTTGATAATCTTGCCACCTCGCTTTGTGAGGCATCGGGCGGTAAGATTGTGATCGAACGTCTTGGCGAGCGCATGGATAAAGAGAATCTGCCCATGTCCTGATAATTGAAGCTCTTTTTACGGGAAATGACCGAGAAAAGAGCTTTTTTCTTGCCTTTTTGTGAATTTTTCAGGGATTTCGTCTGATTTTTTTGATCTTTGGAAAGCAAAAAGAGGATTTTTTAAAATTTTTGCGTATATTATATATGTATTCACATTAATTTGAACATCTTGAGAGGATGATGGCAGTGACGATTAAAGAAATGCTTGAAAAAAGGGAAAGAGAAATACTTTCGCCCTATGCCGCTTTATCGGAAGCTACGAAGGGGCGTGAACGGGCGCTTTCTCCCGATGCGATGCGTACTGAATTTCAGCGTGATCGCGATCGTATCATTCACTGTAAGGCGTTTCGCCGTCTGATGCACAAAACTCAGGTTTTTCTTTCGCCTGAGCACGATCACTACCGTACCCGTCTGACACACACGTTGGAGGTGGCGCAGATTGCAAGAACGGTGGCGCGCTCGCTTGCTTTGAATGAAGATCTTTGCGAGGCGATCGCACTTGGACACGATCTCGGACACACACCCTTTGGACATGCAGGCGAGCGTGTTTTACAACGTTGCTACGATGGCGCTTTCGATCACTGCAAGCAGTCGCTCCGCGTGGTGGAAAAGCTTGAAAATCTTAATCTGACCTATGAGGTCAGAAACGGTATTTTGTGTCATGCGGGAGAGGCGCTTGCCGATACCAATGAGGGAATTATTGTGAAATTTGCCGATCGTATTGCTTATATCAATCACGATATTGATGATGCGATTCGGGCGGGCATTCTGAAAACTTCAGATATTCCCAGGCATCTGACGGAAGCTCTCGGTCATACGCACGGTGACCGTATTGATACGATGGTTCGATCGCTGATCCGTGCATCGACAGACAAGCCCGTTGTGACGATGGAAAAGGATTTGTACGATGCGACGATGGAGCTTCGTTCCTTTTTGTTTGAGAACGTCTACACCAATCCCGAGGCGAAGGGTGAGGAAGGCAGAGCCGAGGCGCTTCTTGAAAAACTTTACGAGCATTTTCTCGGACATCCCGACGGGATGCCCGAGGAATATCAGCCGACCGTTGCCGCGGAGGGTGTTCCGCGTGCGGTCTGCGATTATATTTCGGGTATGACCGACCGTTACGCCATCAATTTATATAAGTCAATCTTCATTCCCCGTGTATGGGGACAGAAGGGTTAAGTATCAGAATTAAGAAGAAAGCAAGAAAGGAGGGATAATATGCCGCGATTCAGTGATGAGACCATCCGGGAGGTGCGTTTTCGTAACAATATTGAGGACGTGATCTCGCAGTACGTACAGCTTAAGCGTGCCGGCAGTAATCTTGTCGGGCTTTGCCCCTTCCACAGTGAAAAAAGTCCTTCCTTTACCGTGTTTTCCAAAAGCGACAGCTTTTATTGTTTCGGTTGCGGTGCGGGCGGCGACGTTATTTCTTTCATTCGTCGGGCGGAAGCGCTCGATTACCCCGAAGCGATAGAATTTCTTGCTAAGCGTGCCGGTGTGACTGTCGTACACGACGAGGCAGACAAGGAGCGCGCCAAACGCCGTGAGAGAATTCTTGCGATGAATAAAGAAGCGGCGAGATTTTTTCGCGACTGTCTGTTCGATGAGAAGCTTGGGCGCGCGGGACTTGATTATCTGACGAAGGTGCGCGGACTTTCGCTTGCCACGATTCGCCATTTCGGACTTGGTTTTGCGCCCAATGATTTCCATTCGCTCACCAATTATCTGAAGAAGCTCGGATATGCTGACTACGAGATGTCGGAGGCGTTCTTGTCGGGCATTTCCAAAAAAGACGGAAAGCCTTACGATTATTTCCGCAACCGTGTGATTTTTCCCATCATATCGACGAGCGGCGACGTAATCGCTTTCGGTGGGCGAGTGATGGACGATTCCAAGCCGAAATATCTGAACACCTCCGATACGCCCGTTTTCAAGAAAAGCCGTAATCTGTTTGCTTTGAATTTTGCGAAAAAGACTTGTGAGGAGCAGTTGGTGCTTTGCGAAGGATATATGGATGTGATTGCGCTTCACGCCGCGGGTTTTACCAATGCGGTGGCGACACTTGGTACGGCAATCACACCCGAGCATGCAAGGCTGATGACACGCTACACAAAAAGCGTTGTGATTTCCTATGACAGCGATACGGCAGGTCAGGCGGCGGCGAACAAGGCTTTCGTTCAGCTTGGTGCAGTCGGACTTGAGGCAAGAGTTCTGCAAATGAACGGCGCAAAGGATCCTGATGAATATATCAAAAAATTCGGAAGAGAACGGTTTGCCGAGCTTCTGAAGGGGACTAAGAGCGAGTTTGAATTTAAATTTGATGCAATTCTTTCCAGATATGACGTGCAAACGACTGATGGGCGTGTGAAAGCGCTTGCCGAGATCGTAGAGGTGCTTTTGCACGTTACTTCCGAGGTGCAGTGTGACATATACATTGGCATCGTTTCCGAAAGGCTTTCGGTGACGCGGGACAGTATTAAGCAAGAAATTTTGCGTAAACGAAAAAGCCGCGACCGCACACAGCGCCGTCAGGAAACGGAGCGGATGATAGCCGAGTCGCAGGGATACGGCGATCGGGTCAATCCTGATTTTATCAAAAATCCCAAAGCAGCATCGGCAGAGGAAAAAATTCTTGGTATTCTTCTGCTGCATCCTGAATATCTGCGCGAGCTTGAGCATCGGGGAGTTTTTTTGCAGGAAGAGGAGTTTTTTACCGAGTTTGGTAAAAAAGTCTACCGTTTAATGCGCTCTCATGAGGGCGAATTTGATATTTCCTGTCTTGGTGAGACCTTGTCAGTGGAGGAAGTTGACAGATTGCAGTCACTTCGTATGTCGCGCGAGGCACTCGCTGATAATAAAATTGAAACGCTCTTTGAATTTATTGGCGTGTTGCGTGCTTCGGTGGGAAAGAATGAGATATCTCTTGAGGAGCTTATCGCACAAAAACGTCGAAAAAATAAAAAATAATACGAACCGCATAAACGGTTATGCAGTTTATAAAAACGGAAGACGTTGCTCTTTTTTGAGCAAGGAAAGGTTAGGTTGAATATATGAAAATTTCGGGTTCTGATCTCGGCGATATCGGAGAAAAGAATATCAGTGTGGATGCGCTGATTGAAAAAGGAAAGAGTTCCGGTTCGCTGACAAGCGGAGAAATTATGGAGGTTCTCGAGGGCGAAAATTGCGATCTTCAGCAAGTAGAGGATCTTTATGATACCTTGGAAAGCATGGACGTGGAAATTACCGGCTACGCGCATACCAGTGACGCCGAGGCAATCGAGAATGAGGTCGAGCAGTTTGATTCTCCTGAAAAAATGGAGAAAATTCTGACGCAGGAAGGTCTTGCGGTCGATGATCCTGTGCGTATGTATCTCAAGGAAATCGGTAAGGTTCCGCTTCTTAAGCACGATGAGGAAACGGCATATGCCCGTCAGATGTTTGAGGGAATCAATGCGCCCCTTGTGTTTATTGCCGAGGCTCTGATTGCCCGTGTCCGCGAGATGTCGGAAGAAGAGTATCAGCTTCTTTACACGATTGCGACTACGATGATGATTGAAGAAAAGCCGAATTACGATGAGAACAAAGATAAGAAGCGCCGAGGCTACGGTGACGAGACGTTGACGGAGATCAAGCTCAAGGGTCTGTTTGAGATGCTTTTTTCAACGGTAAAGGGCGCGAGAATCGTTTTTGATACCAACCGTACGCTGTATCGCAACATCGGTGCATGGATGCAGGATGCGGTGGGCAAGATGGTAGAGATTTTTGAAAACGTAACCAGTGAAACGCAGGATGTTCCTACGATGGTTGCCGACGTTGAAAGAATGTGTCTGATCTGGAATAATCCTGCCAAATTCAAGCAGGTTGCAAGGCTTGAAGAAAAAGACAAGATGTTCCTTGATGAAAAAACGCTTGCCGAGGAGCTTGGCAGTTCTTACGATGAAGAACCTGTCGAGGAAAGCGAGCAGAACGGCGACGAGCAGCTCGAAGAAGTTGAAGAAGTTGAAGAGGAGCTTGAAGAAGAATTTGATGAACTTCAATATGCTCTTGAGAATCAGGATTTTATACCGACTATCGTATTTTCTGATTTTGACGGTGAAGAAATCCGTCAGAAGCTGAAAAAGATTTTCTTCCGCGGTCACCGTGCAAAGCAAGCGCTCGTCGAGGCGAATCTTCGTCTCGTTGTCAGTATTGCAAAGCGTCATTCCGGTAAGGGCCTTTCCTTCCTTGATTTGATTCAGGAAGGCAATCTCGGACTTCTGAAGGCGGTTGAAAAGTTTGACTATCGCAAGAATTTCAAGTTCTCGACTTATGCGACGTGGTGGATCCGTCAGGCGATTACAAGAGCGATTGCCGATCAGGCAAGAACGATCCGTATTCCTGTTCATATGGTAGAAACGATTCACAAGGTGTCGCGTGTTTCGAGAAAGCTTCTTCAGGAGCTTGGTCATGAGCCTTCTGTTGAGGAAATCGCTGCGGAAATGGGAATTGCGCCCGATAAGGTCAGAGAGTATATGAAGATTGCACTCGATCCTGTGTCGCTTGAAATGCCGATCGGCGAAGAAGAAGATTCGCATCTTGGTGATTTTATTCAGGATGACGATTCGCCTTCACCTTCTGAAAGCGTTTCGCAGACGATGCTTCGCGAACAGCTTTTTGAAGTATTGAAAACCTTAACGCCCAGAGAAGAACAGGTTCTGAAGCTGCGTTTCGGTCTGATTGACGGTAGAATGAGAACGCTTGAGGACGTTGGTAAGATATTCAATATTACCCGTGAGAGGATTCGTCAAATTGAGGCTAAAGCGCTCCGCAAACTTCGTCATCCCAGCCGTTCCAAACGATTGAAGGATTATCTTGATAATTGATGACGGCATTAAAAAAATCGTCGGAATAAACAAGATTTAACATTTGTTTTTGTGATATTTGTAGAAAAAAACAGCATTGTTCACAAAATATCGGATTTAATTTGTGAATAGTGTCAATTGTTTTCTGGCTTCTTGCCATAGTGAGTATTGGGTTTTGATATTTCTTAAAAAAATACACCTTGACAGAAGGAAGAAAATAATATAAAATAAGTATGTTATATGGGTATCCCTGTGCCTTCTTGCGGGGGATACGCAGAAAAGAGCTTTTTCTTTAAGGAGGAAAACAGTATGAAACATAAGCTGTCAGTTTTGTCGGTGCTTCTTGTACTGCTGGCACTTGTGTTTGTGTTTACCGCTTGCGGCGCAGAGGAAAACGTAGCGTCCGAGGGTACTACCAAACCGAGAACAATCACGATTTATTCCATTACCGGTGATGCAACGACGAAAGAGGCCATCGCTACCGTTCAGGAAGCGATGAACAAGATTACCCGTTCGATGTATAATATCGAGGTCGAGTTAAGACTGTATCCCGAGAGTGAGTATGAAACCTTCCTGAAGGCTGCCATTGAGGCAAACGAATCGGGCAATATTGACGTTACCGCGGGCACGTCTTCCACCGTTACCGCTGATACCGTCGTTAACGAGTACGGCAGACCGATTACGGTCTATCCTGAGGCGTATGAGAATCAGCTTGATATTTTCCTGATTCCCGCGGGTGCCAGTAATTTTGATTATTACGGTTGGAAGTACTTTAAAGACGGCGAAGGCGAGGCTGCCGTTTACAGCGGCGTTGCTACCGATCTTTCTACGTTGATCGACCAGAACTCGAATAACTACGTTATTAATCAGTACATTCCTCAGGCGGTTTTGCAATTCTGCTGCAAGAACTCCGATCTGGCGATCGGAGGCGATAATCCGTTGCTCGGCATTCCTTCTAACCGTTATTACGGAGATGCTGAGTATTTACTCGTAAACAAGGCTTTGTTTGCTGAGTACCGTTACGATCCTTCGATCATTACCGATATGTATTCGGTACAGAGCTTTCTTTGTGACCTTGCGAAGGATTGCGGGGCAGGGAAGCGCGGCGATACGATTCCGCTCTATAATACGCCCAGCATGAATCTCGTTAGCCTTACGGGTGCTAATTCGGTTATTACTCAGGTTGTTTCCAATACTACCGAGGTAGGCGCAAACCTTTTTACGCCTATGAATATTTTCGCTATTCCTAATGCGCGTCAGGCAATGGCTTTCGTTAACTCCATCTACGTGGAGGGCGGTATTATGCCTATTGTTACCGACGAGGTTGATTTTTCAAAGTCTTTTGGTGCGGCGTACGTTTACGGTTCGGCAGAAGTTGTTGATAGATATTCTGATGAATATTACGTAATTCAGACCAGCGTGTCGAAGATCGATTCGGAGGATATTTATTCCGGTATTTATGCGATCAGTAAATATGCTTCGGAGTATGCAGACCGTTGTATGAACATTCTGAACCTCCTTACCACTAACAAGGAATATCGTAATCTGTTTGCTTACGGCGTTGAAAACGTGAACTATATGATTGATGAAGAAACCAATCTTGTTACGAGAGCAAACGTACTGCCCGAAAACATTTACGATATGGATATTTACGGTACCGGTAATTCGTTCCTTCTGATGCAGAATGATGAGATGACCGAGGAGGAGTTGATCATTTCGGCAAATAATTGGGCGTATGCGAAGGCCACGAACAATGATGCTGTTGTATCTCCTTATGCTAAATTTACACTGAGTTTAACGGCTGACTTGCGTAATGCATCGGATGAAACCTATAAGACGGTTGCTGAATGTATCGGTGAGCTTGATAAGCTATATGATGAAATCTGGATTTGGATTTCGGAATACGGTTCATACGTTAATCCTTCGACGGGCGAGCCGTTGAATACCTTTAGCCGTTATCTTGACATTCTTCAGGAGCGTTTGAATAAGGATATTTACGTTAAGAGCTCTACTATGAACTCGGCTGACTATCTGTCGATTAAGCAGCAGTATGCGGACTTCCATTACAGCACCTACGGCGAAGGCAGAAGCTGATTCTTACATTTATATAATGTTTATATAGTGCGCATATTTATATAACGCGTGTAAAGCAAGAAGCACTCGGATGAGGGCTTCTTGCTTTGCTTTTTTTGATGAAAATTTTTATTGCGGATGCTGTTTATGAGCAATTTTGAGAATAATATGTTAAAAATATATGAAAAAGTATGAAATGTAAATGATAAATTGTGCAAAACGTAGAAAATTGAGTGGAAAAGAAATCCCTCTTGACAAAGAAAGGGGTTTTATAGTATAATAAATCGGTCAACGTGCGGCATTTTGTCTTCAGCCGACAAAAAGACGCATTTTTGATTCAGAAACAGATATTATCAACAGGTTAGGAGGTGCAAAATTGCCAACATTTAATCAGCTTGTTAAGTACGGTAGACAGGATAAAACCTATAAGTCTAAGTCGCCTGCATTGCAGAAGGGCTTTAACTCCCTGACTAAGACCGTAACCAATCAGTCTTCTCCTCAGAGAAGAGGTGTTTGTACAAAAGTTTCCACCACGAGCCCTAAGAAGCCTAACTCGGCTCTTCGTAAGATTGCAAGAGTTAAGCTTACCAACGGCATGGAAGCTACGGTTTATATCCCCGGTATCGGTCATAACCTTCAGGAGCACTCGGTTGTTCTGATCCGAGGCGGAAGAGTGCGTGACCTTCCCGGTGTACGTTACCACATTATCCGCGGTAAGCTTGACGCTCAGGGCGTTGCTAACCGTAAGCAGAGCCGTTCTAAGTACGGTGCAAAGAGACCTAAGTAATTAGGCGAGGGTAAAAAAGAATATCTTAACGAAAGCACATAACCTGTTGATTTAATTTTTAAATCCTCTTTGGTTTGTGCATTTACGGAAGAATCTTTCGAGTACCTATGATTTCATTTATAATTTATGAAGGAGGGAAGTACAGTGCCGAGAAGAGGAAAAATTTCGAAAAGAGAAGTCCTGCCGGATCCTGTTTATAATTCTAAGCTTGTAACCAAGCTCATCAACAATATGATGTATGACGGCAAGAAGGGTGTTTCTCAGAGAATCGTTTACGAAGCTTTTGCTATCGTTGAAGCGAAGACCGGTAAGAATGCACTCGAAGCTTTCACGCAGGCTCTTGAAAACGTAATGCCCGTACTCGAGGTTAAAGGTCGCAGACTGGGCGGCGCAACTTATCAGGTTCCTATGGAAGTAAGACCTGAAAGACGCCAGACCCTTGGTCTTCGTTGGATCAGAAACTACTCGAGAACTCGTAACGAAAAGACGATGGCTGAACGTCTTGCAGGCGAGATCATGGATGCTTGTAACAGCATGGGCGGCGCTTTCAAGAAGAAAGAAGAAACGCACAAGATGGCAGAAGCCAACAAGGCTTTTGCACATTACAGATATTGATACGGGTTGCCGTAGCAATTTAAGGAGATTAAACGCAAATGCCGAGAGAATATTCACTTGATAATACAAGAAATATAGGCATCATGGCGCATATCGACGCAGGTAAGACCACCACGACCGAGAGAATCCTGTTTTATACGGGTAAGACTCACAAGCTTGGTGAGACCCACGACGGTGGCGCTACGATGGACTGGATGGCACAGGAGCAGGAAAGAGGTATTACCATTACCTCGGCTGCTACCACGTGCTTTTGGCGCGACAACAGAATTAACATTATCGATACCCCCGGTCACGTAGACTTCACTGTTGAAGTTGAGCGTTCGCTCCGTGTACTTGACGGTTCGGTAACCGTTCTTTGCGCTAAGGGTGGCGTTGAGCCTCAGAGCGAAACCGTGTGGAATCAGGCGAACAAGTATCGCGTACCGAGAATGGCGTACGTCAACAAGATGGACGTTAACGGTGCAAACTTCTACCGCGTTGTCGATATGATGAGAGAACGTCTTAAGGCTAACGCAATCCCGATTCAGCTCCCCATTGGAGCTGAGGATACCTTCAGGGGTATCATTGACCTCATGAACATGGAGGCTGACGTATATTACGACGACCTCGGTAAGGATATGAGAGTTGAAGCAATCCCCGCAGATATGGTAGAGAAGGCTGAAGAATATCGCCGTCAGATGGTCGATGCAATCATTGAATCCGATGATGAATTGATGGAAAAATATCTGATGGAAGAAGAAATCACCACGGACGAGCTTAAAGCTGCACTCCGTAAGGCTACCATTGATAATAAGATCGTTCCCGTAGTTTGCGGTACGTCTTATAAGAACAAGGGCGTTCAGAAGCTCCTTGACGCAATTATCGACTATATGCCCTCGCCTCTTGACATCCCCGCTATCAAGGGTATTGATCCTGATACTGAGGAAGAGGTTGAGCGTCCCGCTGATGATGAAGGACCTTTTTCAGCGCTTGCATTCAAGATCATGACCGACCCGTACGTTGGTAAGCTTTGCTTCTTCCGTGTATATTCCGGTAAGATTCCCGCAGGTACTACCGTCTATAACTCGACCAAGGGTCAGAGAGAGC
>CAZMAF010000020.1:0-27370 GCA_964564225.1 uncultured Lachnospiraceae bacterium | reverse complement strand
CCCGATATACTGCTTGCCGACGAGCCGACGGGCGCGCTCGATACCGAAACAAGCGTGCAGATCATGTCGATTCTCAAGGAAATCGCCAAAGATCGCCTCATCATTATGGTTACCCACAATCCCGAGCTTGCCGAGGAATACTCGACACGTATCGTGCGCCTTACGGATGGCAAGATCATAAGCGACTCCAACCCTGTCAGCAAAGAAGAAATTAAAGCGGCAATGCCAAAGGCTGAGGAAAAAGCCAAAGCCGATGCGCAAAAGGGCAAAAAACGGATGTCCTTTTCCACCGCCCTCTCGCTTTCCTTCAATAATCTGATGACAAAGCGCGCAAGAACGCTTCTCACCTCCTTTGCGGGCAGTATCGGTATCATCGGTATCGCGCTCATTCTCGCCGTATCGACGGGCGTAAACGCCTACATTGCTTCGGTACAGCGCGACACGCTGTCGGCATACCCCATCAGCATTCTGAAAGAAGAAACCGATATGGCGGCGCTTCTCGGCGCAGGCGCTGACTCTGCCGAGGGCAAGACCGAGCACGAAAACGATGCCGTCTATTCCGATCCTCAGCTCTATCAGCTTTTCAATACGCTTTTTGCCTCGGAAAAGAAACAAAATAACTTAACGGCATTTAAAGCCTTTCTTGACCGTGAAATGAATCTTGCCACCGCAACAACCGACCTTCGCAAGTACGTTTCCGCCATTCAGTATCGCTACTCAATCCCGCTTCACGTCTACGTCAAAAATCAGGAGGGTAGCTTCGTACCCTGCGATCTGTCGGAAGGTCTTACCATTGCCATGGGCAGTAACAACGCCGAAAACATCAATCAGAGCTTTTACAATATGATGTCGTCGAGCATTTCGTCAATCAATCTCTGGCAGGAAATGCTCCCCGGCAGAAACGGCGAACTGATCTCCGATATGATCTACGAGCAGTACGACCTCATTTACGGCGAATGGCCGCAGGATAAAAACGAGATCGTCCTGATCGTCAACGAAAAAAACGAAATTTCCGATCTCGCCTTCTACGCGCTCGGCTATATTCCCGAGGAAGAAATTCAGAATATGCTTACCGCTGTTCTGACCGGCGAAAAGATCCCCTATACCGAAAGAAAGATCGACTACGCCGATATTCTGAATATCCCCCTGCGCGTCGTCCTGCCCGGTAATTTTTACGAATACAACGAAGAAAGCGGCGCGTTTGACTATATCAGGGACAGCTCGCTTCTCAACGTCGAGGGCGCGTTTGAACTGAAGATCTCAGGCGTTATCCGTCAGAATGAAGATGCCGCGGGCGGTGCATTATCGTCTCCCTTCGGCTATACCGCCGCGCTGACCGAGTATCTCATCGAAGAAAACAAGAAGACTCCCATCGTTGATGCGCAGATGAAAAACGATAAGATCGACGCCATCACCGGTCTTCCCTTCACGATTGAAAACAACACGCTGGAAAACGGCGAAAAGGCGGCAGAGATCAAGGCGTATTTTGAAAAACTTACCGCCGAGGAAAAAACCGCCCTTTACACGAGCATTCTCGCAACGCCCCCCGCGGGTTATATCGAGGAAGAAGTTGCCAAAGTAATGCAAGACCTCGACACACGCGAAAAAATGCTTGCAATGATCGCAGAATATTATCCGCAGTATGCGGAAATGTTCAAAAACGAAGAAAAATGGACCGACGAACGGCTGAAAGAGCTCATTGAGGAAGCCGTTGCCGAAATGGTCGAAGCCGTGTATATAGAAAACGCGAAAAAGACGGTAGAAACCATTATGAATACGCCGAGCGAAACGGAAATCCAGAGCTTTGTCACAAAGATTCTCTCGAACGAACAGCTTGCCACCAAACAGGCGCAGATGGGTTATATCGCCACCGCATGGTCGCAATCCACCACGATGCCGATGGAAACAATCATGATGCATCTGGCGACGCTTGACGATACGGCATTTAACGCCGCGCTCACCTCGGTTGCAAGAGAACAGGCGATCGCGCTCTACGAGCAATACGCCGATATCGACCAAACGCTTGCCAAAGCCAAATACGACAAGGTTGCCGCACTGTTCGATGCCGCCTACACAAGTGAAACCGATCCCGAAACGCTTGTTTCCTATTACGATCTCTACTATCCCAACAAAACCTCGGGACAAACGCTTGCCGACGTTTATGAAAAGCTCGGCATCGTATCACTCGACACCCCTACGTCAATTAATATCTACGCCGTCACCTTTGAAGATAAGGATTCCATCGGCGCGATCATTTCCGACTATAACGCATCCGTCGTAGAAGACGACAGGATCGAATATACCGACTATATCGCTCTGCTTCTCTCGGGCGTTACGATGATCGTCAACGCGATCTCCTACGTCCTCATCGCCTTTGTTTCGATCTCGCTTATCGTTTCCTCGATCATGATCGGTATCATCACCTATATTTCAGTACTCGAAAGAACGAAAGAGATCGGTGTTTTGCGTTCGATCGGCGCATCCAAACGCGACGTATCGCTCGTCTTTAACGCCGAAACAATTATCGTCGGGCTTGCCTCGGGACTGTTCGGTATCGGGTTCTCGCTCTTACTTTGCATTCCCATCAACTTCATCATTCAAACCCTTTCGGGCGTTTCCTCGCTTGCCGCTTACCTTGAGCCGCTCCACGCCATCGCTCTCATTCTGATCAGCGTGCTTCTTACCATGTTTGCCGGTCTTTACCCCTCGCGCATGGCGGCAAAACGCGATCCCGTAGAAGCGCTGCGCACCGAGTAAACGATCTCTCGATCAAACCGCAAAACCGCAAACCGTCTTTCCCTGACCACCGATGCCACCGCATCGGTGGTTTTTGTATTTCAACGCGAGGCAGATAAACGATAAATCAGGCTTTTTAACGGGACAACCCTTTCAAAAATTTCTGAAACAAGGCAAAAATAATATCATAAAAAGACAGTCCAAAGTTTTTTTGCGGGTACAGGGTATATTTTCAAAAAGCTCCTTCAAAAACCCCACTAAACTTTTTACAAAAAAAATTCCGCAGACTCTTGTCTTTATCTTGAAAATATGGTAATATATATAATATACTGTATCATTATGGAGAGGTGTACCCGTATGAAACTTTTGTATTCGATCCTGCTCGGTATCATTCAGGGACTCGGTGAATTTTTACCCATCTCATCGTCAGGACATCTGGCGCTCGCACAAAGCTTGTTCGGCCTTGAAGTTGCCGACAACAATCTCGCTTTTAACGTGCTTTTGCACCTCGGCACGCTGCTTGCCGTCTTTATCATTTACTACAAAGACATTTTCGAGCTGATCAAGGCGTTTTTCACGATGCTCTCAAAGCTCTTTCATAAAAAATTCAAGCTTTCCGACTACACGGTACACGAGCGTTTCGTAATGCTTCTCTTTATCGCTATTTTACCCCTCGTTCCCGCCGTTTTGATCAGTGATTGGGTCGAGCTGTTATCAGAAATGCCGATCGTCGTCGGCGCAATCCTCATTCTGAACGGCGTTCTGCTCTTCGTTTCCGACTCCTTTGCCAAAGGCAACAAATCCATCGAAGATGCCACCCCAATGAACGCGCTTGCCGTCGGTCTTTGTCAGGTTGTTGCCGTTATGCCCGGACTTTCACGCTCCGGCTCGACCATCACAGGCGGCTTAACGCAAGGCTTTTCCCGTCCCCTTGCCGTTAAATTTTCCTTCATTCTTTCCATCCCCGCTATTCTCGGCGCGGCAATTCTCGAAATGCCCGCGCTGTTTGAAGAATCCCTTGAGCCTGCCACCTGGCTCACCTATTTTGCAGGCGCGTTTACCGCGATGATCGTCGGCATTCTCGCCATCAAGCTGGTATCGTGGATCTCTGAGCATGCTACCTTCAAAGGGTTCTCTTATTACTGCTTCACCGTCGGCACGCTTGCTATCATTCTCGGCATCGTGCGCTGATCTTCCCGAAAGGAGTTTAAACCATGAACAATCAGGACTATCTCGGCGAAAACGGGCTTCTCGATGAAAACGGCGAGCTTATCACGCCCCTTGATATTTCAAAACCCAAGCAAAACGATAGCGAAGACGAAACTGAAACGCCCGCAACAGAAACCAAGCCAGACCAAAAGAAAAAAACCGCACCAAAAAAGAAACCCGCAGACAGAGGCGCGGCAAAAGAAAGAACGCCAACCGATCCGAACGGACTTAAAACGCAGTTTATTTCGATTTTGTTCTGGTTTTTAGCCTTTCTCACCACCGTTTTCTTTATCGCGAACATCTGGACCGATGCAGGACCTCTGATCGAAGGGTACGCCGCACTTCTCTACGGTCTTTTCGGTTGGGGCGGTCTTTTCACAGTCTGTCTGTTTATGCTCTACGGCATGGAGTGGAAGCGTTACGTCACCGAGGGCATCGCCCTCTCGCGCTCCCTGATCGCCATCGGCATGCTTACGGTCTTATCCGCTTTATTCCACGTTCTGATGATTATGGCAGGCAATATCGAAGAACCCGTCTTTATCGACGCATTCCGCTTTGCTAAACATTGGTATGTCGATCGCAATATCGTGGGCGGCGGTGTCATCGGCGGTCTTATCGGCTCGATCTTCTACTCGCTGATGCACGGCTGGGTATCGGTGCTTATTCTCGTATTGACACTCGTTGCCCTCGTGCTGTTCTATTTCCGCCTGACACCCGAAAAAATTATGGACAAGCTCATCAAAGCCTCTGCCGCCAGAAAACAAAGAAAGGAAGAAGAAGCCGAGCTTCTCCGCGTAGCGAAAAAAATTCAAACAGGCGACGAAACACCTGCTCACGATACGACGGCACCGTCCAACGTAACCGTCACCACCTATACAACACCCGTAACCAATATTACCGTCAATAGCGCAACCCCATCCTCAACCCCGACGCCCGTTACAACGACAGAAACTCCCTCGTCTGACGCAACGGACGAGGCAAAGAAAAAGCTGCCGCCCATTACAATCTTCAATCCCACTGCCATTGAAAAAGAAAAAGAGGCGCTCCGCTTTGATTTTAATGCCATCCCCGACGAAGAAAACGAAGATGATGAATTGAACGATACCGATTTCGGCTACGGCATGGAAGACGAGGACGACATTGATCTCTCGCTCTTAACCAAAACACCCAAAGATACAGCAAAAATACAAGCTACAAGCGATATTTTCCTTGATGGATCCGTAATGTTCAATAATAAAGCGCTTAACGAACTTGACGACCT
This sequence comes from uncultured Lachnospiraceae bacterium, assembly GCA_964564225.1. GTDB lineage: Bacteria > Bacillota > Clostridia > Oscillospirales > CAG-272 > RGIG1993. Next base: position 22,164 of record CAZMAF010000020.1, on the reverse strand, counting down.
GCTTGACGAAGATGACGAAGATGACGAAGAAAATGAAAACAACCCGACCGTAATCGGTGACGAAACACCGTACGTTAAACCCAAACCAAGCTACACCTTCCCGCCCGTTGAATTGCTTGCCAAGGGCGACACGACCGAGCGAGTCGATAACCGCGAGGATCTTCTTCGCAACGGTCAGAAGCTTGTGGACGTTTTAAAGAGCTTCCGTGTCGATACCGAGATCGTCAACATTGCCTGCGGCCCTACCGTCACACGCTATGAGCTTGCTCCCAAAAGCGGTGTGCGCGTGCGCGCTATCGCCAACCTCGTTGACGATATTGCCCTGAATCTTGAAACCTCCGGCGTACGTATCGAAGCACCCATTCCCGGCAAAGCCGCCGTCGGTGTCGAAGTGCCGAACAAAGAAGCTGCTACCGTCTATCTGCGCGACCTCATTGAATCCGAAGCCTTCCGGAATGCCAAAAGCAAGCTGACCGCCTGCGTAGGCATGGACGTTTCCGGCGCACCCATCCTGATGGACATTTCCAAAATGCCCCACCTGCTCATCGCAGGCGCAACCGGTATGGGTAAATCGGTCGGTGTCAACAGCATCATTATGTCACTTCTTTATAAGGCAACACCCGATGAATTGAAGCTCATTCTCGTCGACCCCAAAAAGGTCGAGCTGAATATGTACAACAAGCTCCCGCACCTTCTCATTCCCGTCGTCAACAATCCCAAGAAGGCGGCAGGCGCACTTGCTACCGCCGTTAACGAAATGGAACGCCGCTTTGAACTGATCGAATCGGTTGGCGCACGTAATATCAAGGGCTATAACAAGCTCATCGAAAACGACCCCACCAAAGAACAGCTCCCCTCGATCGTTATTATTATTGACGAGCTTGCCGACCTTATGATGACCGCCAAGGACGACGTTGAAGACTCGATCTGCCGTATCGCACAAAAGGCGAGAGCCGCAGGTATCCACCTCGTTATCTGCACCCAGCGTCCCTCGGTTGACGTCATCACAGGTCTGATCAAAGCCAACGTCCCCTCGCGTATTGCCTTTACAGTTGCTTCAAACATCGACTCGCGTACCATTATTGACGTCGCGGGCGCTGAAAAACTGATCGGCCGCGGCGATATGCTCTTTGCCCCCGTCGGCGCGATGAAGCCCATACGTGTACAAGGCGCTTTCGTCGATGACAAGGAAGTTGAAGCTGTCACCGACTTCATTAAAAATCAGTCGAAGGACGTTCAGTACGACGATTCCTTCCTGAATCAGGTCGAAATCGAAGCAGAGCGTTGCGGTCAGCAAAAGAAAAAGGTTGCCGCAGACGAGATTGACGCCGACGATGACCTTGATCCCAAGTTCTACGAAGCTGTCGAGCTTGCTGTCGATATGGGTAAAATTTCCACCTCGCTTTTACAGCGTAAGCTATCGCTCGGCTACGGTCGCGCCGCCAAGATCATAGACAGCATGGAAGCAATGGGCATCGTAGGCGCACCCGACGGTCAGAAGCCGCGCAACTGCCTGATCTCCCGTCAGGAATATCAGGAAATGATGATGCGGCAGGACAATCCTCAATAATACCGCAAATTTCAACGCTTTTGAAAGGTTTTAGGACTATGATCGCAATTTTTCTTGCAAACGGCTTTGAAATGATCGAAGCACTCACCCCATGCGATATTTTAAAACGCGCGGGCGCTGACGTAAAGCTGGTTTCAATTACCGATTCTCTTGCGGCAACCTCAACGCACGGCGTAACGGTCACCTGCGACTTAACGCTTTCCGATATTAAACCTGAAGACTTGGAAATGCTCATTCTTCCCGGCGGGCTTCCGGGCGCTGACAATCTTTTCGGCTGTGACGCTCTTTGCAAGCTGCTCCTCGCCGCCAACGAGGCGAAAAAACCCATCGCGGCGATCTGCGCCGCGCCCTATATTCTCGGCAAACTTGACATTTTAAAGGGCAAAGCGGCAACCTGCTATCCCGGCTTTGAAAACCGTCTTAACGGCGCCAACGTAAAAAATTGCAGTGTCGTTTCGGACGGCAGAATCGTCACGGGAAAAGGTATGGGCGTTTCCTTGAAATTTTCCCTTGCTCTCGTTTCCCTGCTATACGGCGAAGACAAGAAAAATACCGTTGCCTCGCAGATCATGGCGGAATAAAAACAAATTTATCACGCCAACCCGATTGTCGGGCTTTTGAGTTATTTTGAAAACTCTTTCAAAAACCTTCGGGACGGGGTAGAAATAATTTTACAAATACAATAAGTCCGAAAGTTTTTGGGGGTGTGGGGGCTTTTTTCCAAAAAGCTCCCACAAGAAGCTCCCGCAAACAGCTTTTCACAAACCTTTTCAAAAACCTCAAAACAGAGCAGAAATAATTTTACAAATACAATAAGTCCGAAAGTTTTTGGGGGTGTGGGGGCTTTTTTCCAAAAAGCTCCCACAAGAAGCTCCCGCAAAAAAGGTTTCTTCAAAAACACAAGAAAGGATGTCTTGAAAAGGCGACGGAATACTATGAGTAATATACGCGATCTGAAAAACCGCCTGCGCGCCGATGTACGCGCCGCGCGCGAAACGCTATCCAAAGAACAAAAAGACTCGCTCGATCAGGCGATCTGCAAACAGTTTTTATCCCTTGCCTCCTTCCGTTTTTCCGAGATCTTACTCGCTTACTATCCGCTTGAAGAAGAAATCAACGTTCTTCCGCTCATCAAAGAAGCGCTCGCTCTTGGAAAACAGGTGGCTCTCCCCCGTTGCCGCGAGGACAATCTGATGGATTTTTACTATATCACCTCGCTCGAGGACGTAACAGTAGGCACATTCGGCATTCACGAACCGAAAAACACCTGCGAAAAATACGAATTCACCGAAACCAGACCCGCCATTATGCTGATTCCCGCGCTTGCCTACGATAAATTCGGCTACCGACTCGGCTACGGACGCGGTTTTTACGACCGTTACGTCAACCGCTTCGTCGGTGTGAAGGCAGGTCTTTGCTACCGCATCTTTTTGAAAAACTCTCCCTTGCCGCGCGGCAGATTTGATATGGCAGTTGATTACGTCGTTACCGAAAAGGGAGTGAAGCTTATTGAAGGTAAATAAACGCATCTCGCTCCTTTCGCTCTTTCTGTTCGGCGTATATCTGCTTTTGTTATTGACCGATCTTGTGCCGATAACCGCCGTCGATACCACCGCCAAACTTTTTCTCACGCTGACAGTGCTTGAGCTTTTCGTCTTCGCGCTCCCTTCTTTTTTGTACGTTAAGCTGAATCAGGACGCGCTATTAAAAAAACTCCCTTTGAAAAAACTTCCGAAAGGATCGTTTTTTCTGCTTTTTTCAAGCGTACTTCTGATTTTATCCTTTGGACTCTCGATCGGTACCGTCTTCTACTTTATCGGCATCGGTAAAGAAAGCTATACCTCACTTGGTCCATACATTCTGTCAGAAATTTCTCTTTCCGACAATTTTCTCTACGCGCTTATTGCCTACGGACTTATTCCCGCGCTTTCCGAGGAGTTTTTCTTCCGCGGCATTCTCTATGCTGAGTGCCGTACCCATTCTCTCATGGCGGCAACGCTCTTTTCCTCTGTCGCCTTCGCGTTTTCCTATTTCGATCTGTCGGCACTCCCCTTTTATTTCATTTCAGGACTATTACTTTCCTATATCCTGCGCCTGACCGAAAGCCTTATCGCACCGATCGCAGTGCGCTTTTTCGTCAATATTCTATCTATTTATATTATGCCGACGCTCTGGCGGCTTCTGACACAGCCCCTCGGCGTGCTGTTTGCCATCTTTATATCGGTCGTTTTGCTTTTTCTCTCGCTCTATCTCTTTCTCAAAGCGCTCGCGGGATATTATCTTAAGCTCTCGCTCGATCCCGAGCGGGCAAACGACTGTCGCGAGCCACTCAAAGAAGGGTTCAGAAAAACCGCCTGTTTCTTTAAAAATCCGCTCTTTCTCGCAACAATAACGTTTTCTCTTGTCTTTATGATTATAAAAATATTTATATGATACCAATTTCATTAACAGAAAGGAATCCAACTATGCTATCCATCTTAAGACAACCGGAAAAAGCTCACATCATTTGTGAAGAAACCGAACACGATGCCAAGCTTCGCTACGAACTTAGCGACTCCGTTCTCCGCGTGTTCATCACGGCAAAAGAATCGCACGTAAAATTTCTTACGCTTCGCTGGAACACGCCCATTCATGAGGAGGTTTCCGTGCTTGGCGACGATTGGGAAAGAAGCTACGGCAATCTTGGCTTCGTAGGACTTTCCGCCGACATCGCGCATCCCTGGTATTTCGCGCTCCGCCACAAAAACGGAACTGACTGCGTAGGTGTCGGCGTTCAGCCAAACGCTTTTGTTTGCTTTACGGTCGATGCCGAAGGTGTTACCGCGCATTGCGACCTGCGCTCGGGTACGGTCGGTACGGAGCTTTCGGGCAGAGAGCTTGAGGTTGCCGCTTTTATGAGCTGCGAATATAACGACGAGCCCTTTGCCGCGCTCTGCGATTTCTGCAAAAAAATGTCGCCCAATCCTCTGCTTCCCAAAGAAAAAGTCTATGGCGGCAACAATTGGTACTATGCTTACGGCGCAAGCTCCTACGAAGAGATCGTATCGGATGCCAGATTGCAGGCAGAGCTTGCCGCAGGACTCGACAATCCGCCCTTTATGGTTATCGACGACGGCTGGCAACTGTTGCCCTGTCAGGGACCGTGGGAAGCCAACGAAAAATACGGCGATATGAAGAAAGTCGCTGACGAATTCCAGAAAATCGGTGTTCGTCCCGGTATCTGGATCCGTCCTTTACGCGATCACTCAACCGATATTCCCGAAGAATGGCGTTTTGGCGAGGAACACAAGCCCTTCCTCGACCCCTCGCACCCCGAAGTCCTTGAACATCTCACGAAGCTCATCAAAAAAATCGTCGGCTGGGGCTATCAGCTCATCAAGCACGACTTCTCGGCAGTCGATATTTTCGGCGATTGGGGCTTCAGAAGAACGCTCTTTTTCACCAACGGCAAGTGGAAATTCCATGATACCACCAAAACCTCGGCTGAAATTTACAAGAATTTTCTCAAAACTTTGCTGGATGCGACTGACGGAAAGGCATATATTCTCGGATGTAACTGCATATCACACCTGACAGCAGGACTTTGCCATATCAACCGCACGGGCGACGATACCGACGGCAGGGATTGGAACCGTACACGCAAAATGGGTGTCAATACCCTCGCCTTCCGCCTTTGCCAGAATAACGCCTTCTATATGGTCGATGCCGACTGCGCCGGCTTTGTCACAGGCAAAATTCCCTTTTCGCTCAACAAGCAATGGGTAGAGCTTCTTGCCAAGAGCGGCACACCTCTCTTTATTTCCGCCCCGAACGGCGCATTTGACGAAGAACAAATGGCGTTTATGAAGGAAATGTACAAGATCGCCTCGAAGCAGGAAAACGTCGCGATCCCGCTTGATTTTACCTACAATGCCACCCCCGAAAAATGGTCGATCGACGGCGAAATTGTAGAATTTAATTGGTTTGAGTAACTTTCCTTTTCTGATCGAAAACTTTCTACAATAATTCTTTCATAAAATAAAAAACCGCTTCTTTTGTAAGCTCTAACAATTTCCGAAAGAGTTTACAAAAGAAGCATTTTGCTATTTATACCGTTTTAAAATTTCCCATAACTCCAAAAGAAACAGCCGCAGTTTGTGAACTGCGGCTGTTTCATTATGATAAATATTCTACTTTTTCACAAGCGTTTCCATTGCCTCGCCAATCGCATTTGCACAGGCAAGCAGATCGGCGGCGGTCGTATCGCGGGAAAAACTGATGCGCAAGGTCGTGTCTGCCTCATCGTCAGAAAGTCCAAAAGCGGGCAAAACGTAATTTGCGCCCTTTTTATTGGAAGCGCAAGCCGAACCCGATGACACGAAAATTCCCTTTGCCGAAAGGAAATGTAAAACCGTTTCGGAACGAAGACGCGGGAGTGTCAGACTGATAATATGGGGAGCATAGGCAACCGGCTCGTTAATGCGCGCTCCTTCGGGAATTGCCCCCGCAAAGATCTCGCGTAACTGTAAAGCGTGTCCGGTAAATGCCGAAAGCGACTCTGCGCCCGCTTCAGCCGCAACACCGAAACCGACGATACCGAGCGTATTTTCCGTACCCGAACGAAGTCCCGACTCCTGTCCGCCGCCGTAAATAAGCGGCGCAACCTTTTTTGACGTAATGAGCGGCTTTACAAGCACAAGCGCGCCAACGCCCTTCGGTCCGCCAATCTTATGCGCCGAAATCGAAAGCGCGTCGCAACTGATAAGCTCCGGGGAAAACGGCACCTTCAGAAAGCCCTGCACGCAGTCGGTGTGGGTAATGATCGCAGGATTTAAACGCTTGGCAAGCGAAAACGCCGATTTCAGATCGTATTTCGCTCCCGTTTCGTTGTTAACCGTCATAATCGAGAGAAGAACGGTATTTTTCGTAATGGCGGCGCGAAGCTCGTCAAGATCAATCGCACCGTTTTTCGTTGAAAGCCGCACGACCTCAATGCCGCGCGCCTCAAGTACCGCAAGCGGCTCTGAAATTGATGGATGCTCGCTGTCGGTTGTAACAATCCGAGGGATAAAGCGATACTTCTTCGCGCTTGCAACACCAAACAGTATCTGATTGTTTGCCTCCGAGCCGCTCGCCGTAAAGATCACGCGATAGCCGTCGGGATTTTTGATGGCAAGCGCACGGTAAATTCGCTCGCGCGCAAGACGGACGAGCTTTTCGGCATCAAGTCCCGCCGAATGCAGCGAGGAAGGATTGCCGAACGTATCCATCGCCGCGATCATCGCCTCCTTGACGGACGGCAAAAGCGGCGTGGTTGCGGAATTGTCAAGATAGATCATATCAATCGTCAAACGAGAAATTTTCAAGAATCGAGTTGAAAGTTGTCAAATGCGTATCGTAAAGACCGGGAGCGGTTGTAAATGTAAAATTGTAATAATACGCGTCTTCATAAGACAAAATCATCTTCTGCTGGAGCTGCGCGCCGTCGAGCGTCGCCGTATACATAAAGCTGATCGCCACGACCGCCTTATCACCCTTGTTAAGTGTCATAAAACTCGGCTCTTCGATCATGGTAAACGTACTCTTTTCATTACCGTCCGCATCCTTTTCGGTGTCAAACATCTCATACACACGATTAAGATAACCGCCGTCCTTTTGGAGCAGGCTCTCGTCGTATTCACGGTAAGTCTTCTCACCCTCAGAGTCCGACAGCTTGACCTCATCCTCACCGTAAAGGTAGGCGATGAGCATATTTTTCGCATCGGCATATTCATTTAAGCTCTGATGCGAATGATGCGTTACGATAAGATTGGTAGGGTCGGTATAAGAAGCCTGCACCATCGTCATACCCGTCGAAGATGAAACCATCCAATCTTCAGGAACGTAAAGGGTATAGTTAACGATCTCAGGATTTGATGCGAGCTTCATACCAAGCGGCACATCGGTTGCATCCTGACCGCAGGAAACAAACGCAAAAAGCAGAACAAAAACCAAAAGAATGCTAAAAAATTTATTCATATCCGACCGTCCGTTCTTCTCAAAAGAGGAAACCAGCAGAGCGCCGTGAGTGCGGTCGCTGGCGGTGTCATATACGTGTTTTTTGCCGTAGTGTCCGTAAAAACGGATACGTCCGTCGCGAAGGAGCGTAAGATTGCTCCGGGCGTCCCCATCGGGCGTGGCAGCCTCCGTGGGGGCGTAGATATCCGAAAGCAGGCGCACATCCTCATCGGTCATGCGCGTGCGGATGCTTTGAATAGGATCCATATTCAGTCCTCCTTGCTGTTTTAGTTGTCAACCAAGCTCTCGTGTGCGGCGGCAAGCAACCTCCACCGCATCCATGGTCACGCCGCGGAAACCGCCCTTCTCAAGAGCAGCCACACCCGCAATGGTCGAGCCACCGGGGCTGCAGACCGCATCCTTGAGCTCGCCCGGATGCTTGCCGCTCTCAATGGCCAGTGCCGCCGCACCGCGCACCATCTGTTCGGCATAAAGTAACGCCTTGTCGCGGGGGAGCCCACACTTGACGCCGCCGTCGGCAAGCGCCTCAAGGAAAAGATAGACATACGCGGGACCGCATCCCACAACAGCCGTTGCGGCGTCGATCAGATACTCAGCCAGCTGATCCAAAGCCCCCGCATGAGCAAGGGACTCCACAAACAGAGCCTTGTGGTTGTCGGTGGCCATGTCATTGGCGCACCAGGTGATCATGCCCTTGCCCACAGCCACCGCCGTGTTGGGCATCATACGGACGGTAGGATACTGTCCAAACAGCTCGCCCACCTTTGCCAGGGTAACGCCCGCCATAAAGCTGACAAGGCAGAAGGGCGTGGTTCTTGCGGCAAGTTTTTCCCGCACCTCGTCAGCCAACGCCGAGGCAAACCGAGGCTTGACGCCGATAAAGATCAGGTCGCAGGTGTCAACGATAACATCCGTCTCTGCCGCCGTTGCACCAATGTCGGCGGCAAGAGCCTTGACCTTTGCCGCATCCTTGTCCGAAAGATATATTTCGTGCGCCGACTGTGCCGCGGCGCGGGCCAGCGCACCGCCCATATTTCCTGCGCCGATAAATCCGATTTTGCTCATGGGTTGCTCCTTATCGAACGTGTCCGTTTCCGCGGACGATGTATTTGTAGGTGGTAAGCTCGGGAAGCCCCATGGGGCCTCTTGCGTGGAGCTTTTGGGTCGAAATACCCATCTCGCAACCAAAGCCAAACTCTCCGCCGTCGGTAAAGCGGGTAGAGGCGTTGACATAGACCGCGGCGCTGTCGACCTCGCGGGTAAATAATGCGGCGGTGTCAGCGTTCTCTGTAACGATGGCGTCGCTATGGTGGGTGGAATGGCGGCGGATGTGCTCCACAGCCTCCTTTGCACTGTCAACCACCGCAACGGCCAAAACGTAATCCAAAAATTCGGTGTCGAAATCCGCCTCAGATGCCGCCGTGCCGCCAATGATCGCGCAAGCACGGGCGTCGGTGCGAAACTCAACGGGTGTCTTGCCCACCGCCGCACGGTCATCCCAAAGAAGCACCTTCAGACGGGGCAAAAAGCTGTCCGCCACACTCGCATGAACCAAAAGAACCTCCTCCGCATTGCAAACCGAGGGACGGCTGGTCTTGGCGTTCTCCACAATGGCAAGGGCGCGATCAAGATCGGCATCCTTGTCCACATAAATATGACAAATACCCGTTCCCGTCTCAATGCAAGGAACCGTAGCGTTTTCCACACAAGCGCGGATCAGCCCCGCACCGCCGCGAGGGATCAGCAGGTCCACATAGCCGTTGGCCTTCATCAGTTCGGTGGCACCCGCTCGGGTGGTGTCCTCAATGCGAAGCACCGCATCCTCGGGAAGCCCCGCCGCCGCAAGTCCGCGCCGAATGGCCGCCACAATGGCCGCCGAGCTTGCCGCCGCCTCCTTGCCGCCGCGAAGAATGCACACGTTGCCGCTCTTGAGCGCCAGCGCCGCCGCGTCGGAGGTAACGTTGGGTCGGCTTTCATAAATGATCGCCACCACGCCGATGCTGACCGACAGCTTTTCAATAACAAGCCCATTGGGACGCTCCCACTTGTCGATGGTCTTGCCCAGAGGGGAGGAAAGCGCCGCCACGCCGCGAATACCCTCGGCCATACCGTGAATGCGACCGCGGTCAAGACGCAAACGGTCCATCATAACAGGCGAAATGCCCTCAGCCGCCGCCAAATCTCTCTCGTTGGCTGCCAGAATATCCGCCACCGAAGCATCCTCCTCCAAAATATCGGCGATCATGAGCAGCGCACGATCCAGCGTCGCCGCATCCACTCTCGCCATGGCGGGGGCAGCAGCCTTTGCCGCCTCAAGAATACTCTGTGTTGTTCTCATATCAACCCCCTTACCCTTTCTTTGCGTAAAACCGTGTACCAACCGAATCGCCCTCCGCAATGCGGTAGAGGCAATCGGGAGCCGCGCCGTTGGTGATGATCATATCGCATCCGCTCTCGGTGGCGATCTGCGCCGCGTGAAGCTTTGTCGCCATACCGCCCGTACCCAGCGACGAACCCTTGTCACCGCCAAGGGACAGAATGTGCTCGTCAATGCAGTCCACCCGCTCGATCACCCGCGCATCGGCATCCTTGCGGGGGTCCGCCGTAAACAGACCGTCAATATCCGACAACAGCACCAAAAGATCCGCCCCCACACTAACCGCCACAAAGGCCGCCAGCGTGTCGTTGTCACCAATACCGATCTCCTCGGTGGCAACGGTGTCGTTTTCGTTGATAATCGGAAGCACGCGCATTTCCAGCAGCCGCTTCATGGTGTTTTCAAAATTGGTGTGCCGCTTTTGATCCCGCAGGTCGTCTGCCGTCAGCAGGATCTGAGCCACCGTGTGGCTGTATTCGGAAAACAGCTTGTCGTAGGTATACATCAGCTCACACTGCCCCACGGCCGCCGCCGCCTGCTTGCCCGCCGTGTCCGAAGGGCGCTTGTCCAGATTGAGCTTGCCCACGCCCATGCCGATGGCGCCCGAGGAAACGAGAATGATCTCATGCCCCGCGTTGCGCAGATCGCTGAGGATCTTGCACAAAAGCTCAATGCGTCTTATGTTGAGTCTGCCCGTTGCGTGCGCAAGGGTAGAGGTACCTACTTTGATTACGATTTTCATACTGCCTCCATAATCGGCTCTGCCAACGAAAAAATATACTTAAACAAAATAATATCACAATTAAGTACATTTTGGCAAGGGATTTGAGCGATTTTCTTATATTGTCGTTGAGCGATTTTCTTATATTGTCGCGCCAAGAAATCCAAAAAAATGTTCCCGCAGGATAAGGAAAAATCCTGTTCAAACAAAAGACACATTTTATTCCTGTTTTGTGGATAAAAATTTTATCCCATGGGTATATAATATGCAATACAATAATTTGTTCTTCGCGAATGAAAACGGAAGAATATTTGATAAAAAGATTGTCGTACCAAAATGGTTGTTTTGGGAAAATTTGATTTGTTGGTGAGTGCGCCTGCGGGCGCGGGGGCACTGCGGCGCCAAGGGTCGCTTTTTTTAAGGAAAAAGCTCCGAAAAAAACTTTTATCCTTTACTCTGTAAGTCCGTACTCTATCGTATATTATAACATAATCTCAGTGAAAGTCAACCAATATCAGCAAGTGTTTACATAAACTTTGCTTGATTTTTTCACATTTTCTTCAATAAATTTTGATATTTTACGAAAAAGATAAAAATGCGCGGAAATTTTGGAAATCCGTTGACAAAAAGCAGAAGCTTATGTTATAATGTGTAATATCTAAGTATACTCTGAAAAAATAAATAAGAAAGGACCTTTTGCTCATAGTGAAAGATCGGGTTTTTCTATGGAAATCGCAATCATTGCAGATGACACCAAAAAGGAACTGATGGCGGAATTTTGTATCGCATACTGCGGCACACTTTGCAAGCACACGATCTGCGCCACGGCAACCACCGCAAAATACATTACAGATGCTACGGGTCTTTCGATTGAAAAAATGATGCCCGGAGCACACGGCGGTGCTGAACAGATCGCCTCCCGTGTTGCCTATAACGAGATCGACGTGCTGCTCTTTTTCCGCGACACCACACCGTCGGGTTATCACGAGGAAAGCTATACCGAAATTATGCGTAACTGCGATCTTTACAACATTCCCGTTGCCACCAATATCGCAACCGCAGAGGTCATCGTCCGCGCACTTGATGCAGGCGACCTCGATTGGCGTATGTACGTCAACCCTAAAAACAGCAAAATCTGACGAAAACGGCGCAACACACGACTCTCAGATTTTGAGAGTTCACAAAATCAATATAAAACCGGCAAAAAACCGCTCAAAATCGAGCGGTTTTTGTGTTTTTATAAGGATTACTTTTCTTCCTTTTTTTTGTGAAGATATTTGTCAATTTTTTCCACCATATTGCCCGGCATCTTGCGATCAATCGGGAAGAAGGTCGAATTGACAACACGATCGGAAAAATACTTGATAAAATTTGTAGTCTTGGCAAGACTCTCGCCCGACAGAATATCAATTACGTCATACCGGCAATGGAACTGCGACGAGCCGGGAGCAGCAGAACGGAAGAAATTAATCGCGGGAATACCCTTATCGGCAAAGGGAATCGAGTCAGAAGAATAAATATCCTGACGGACGACCATAGGATATCCGATTTCCTTATACATAAAGGAAAGCGCGTGACAGAGCGATTCCTCTGCGGTGACGTTGGCAATCTCGCGTCCGAGAATAGGACCTGCCATATCAAGATTGATGCAAAGACGGAACTTTTCCAACTCCTCAGCATGCTTTTGAACGTAATCTTTAGAACCGAGAAGACCTCTTTCCTCCGAACCGCAGAAGACAAAGCGCACCGTTCTCTTGGGCGGATTTTCCGCGTAGTGACGGATCATTTCCATCACCATGGCAGAGCCTGTGGAGTTATCAAAAAAGCCCTTTGAAAAGCGAACGGTATCATAATGCGCGGTGTAGACAACGATCTCGTCGGGATATTCGCTGCCCTTGATCTCACAAACGACGTTCTGCGATTCTGCCTCTCCCTCTTCCTGCGCGAGCGTGAGCTTCACGTGGGTGGGATGCTTCGGAATAATCGAAAGGGCGTCTTTTACACGGATGCAAACACCGGGAATTTTGCCGTGATCGGTATAGATCGAGCGGAGCATTCTTTCGTCGAGATCAGTTTCGGAAAGCTTATCGCGGAAATGACCTGCCGTTGCGATAAAACCGACGGCGCCGGCTTTAATAAGCGCTTCATAACCCGTATGGGACATACCCGACGTAAACATAACGATCTTGCCCTTAACGCCTACGAGGTCGATGGGTTCAAAACCTTCAATATACTGAAATTGAGCTTCAATACCATCCTTGGCATCGTTGCCCGTAAAGCCGTAACCCGTGCATTCAACCGACTTTACAAAGGGAGCAGTCACCTCAAGCGAGCAATTCGTTACGGTGTAACGAGGCGCATTAAAGGTTTCGACAATCGGCTCAAGACCGATCGCGCGGATTTCTTCACACAAAATTTCAGCTGCCTTTTTTTCGCCCTCATAGGTCGAAAGACGCTCAAATCCAAGCTTTTTCAAGAGCGACATCATTCTTTTTCCCGAAATAGCCATAATTTTTTCTCCTGTTCCGTCCGATAGTTCGGACACTGTTTTTATTGTATGCATAAACCCTTGATCAGACAAACCTTACCTTACGAACGGTTTATCACCGTAGGTTTTTATTTCTTTCTTGTTTTTTTACCTTGTAAGGCTTTGATCGCAGCAAGGAAGGTTTCAATATCCTTAAATTCGCGGTAAACCGAAGCAAAACGAACGTAGGAAACCTCGTCAAGCTCCTTCAGACGCTCCATTGCCATAATACCGATTTCCTGCGAGGATACCTCGGTACGCAGATTGTTGACAAGCTCCGCCTCGATATCGCGCGTCAGTTCTTCCAGACGGTCAGGCGTAACGGGGCGCTTATAGCAAGACTTAATAAGTCCCGCCAGAAGCTTCTGCCGATCGAAAACCTCTTTAGAGCCATCTTTTTTGATAACAAAAAGCGGCACTTTCTCGATAAACTCATAGGTCGTAAATCGGTGATGGCAGGACAGGCATTCACGGCGACGGCGAATGCTCGCATTCTCGGTCGGTCTCGAATCGACCACCTTGCTGTCTTCATAAGAACAAATCGGGCATCTCATACAACTACATCCTTTATCCGTATTTTTGGTTATTGCTTGAGCTTTTTAAGCGCTGACTGATAAAATTTTCGTCCGCCGAGCATATTGATTGCCATAACGGCAGCTTTTGCCGAAAGATTGTCAGGAAGTCCTGCCGCAATAAGCAAAGCTTTGCGCTTTTCCTCGCTGTTTTCCTTGCCGCGAAAACCGTCGTCGTACAAAGTTAAGAGTGTGATCTCATCCACTTCCTCTCGCACTGACGTGTCGGTAAAGGGTAAAAAGAGCTGATACAAAAGCTCGCGCGACATTCCCTCAACGCCGAGAACGCCCTCTTTTGAGGCAGCGCTCTTCCGACGTTCTTTTCCAAGGAGCTTCGGGACGTACAAATGCGTCAGATGCTCCTTTGGAATTATGCTGTTGAAATAATTGCGGATCACAAGCCCCGCGCCGTCGGGATCGGACAAAACGATGAGTCCCTTCTCTTTAGCAAGACGGCGAAAAAGGGCGGCTTTTTCTTCATTTTTGAATACACCGAAGCCGTCTGTCGTTAAAATAAATGCCTCAATCACGTTTTCAAGCGCGATCTTATCGTATTTTCCCTCGACCACGACTACCTTTGAAATTCTGAGCTTTTCTGTCACAACTGCCCCATTTCTACGATCAGCCGTTCAATGAGCATATATTTATCGACTGAAGTCGATTTCAGTTTAATATCGGTTTCATAACAGAGCAATGCGGCGCGCTTCAAGGAGGTGAGCGAGCGATTCCGCAAAGCGTTTTGCTGAATTCTGATGGCATACTCGTTCCGCTTCGTCGCATCAGCAATTTCCTTTGACGACATACCCGCCTCGGTGTAGATCTTCACCTGTAAAAGCTCGCTGACAACACGCGAGATTGATGCGAATATCTCAATCGGCTTTTCTCGCTTGGCGCGACGGTCGGAAAACAGGACAAACGCGCGAGCAGTATTGCCTTCCATAATGGCATTAACGAAATCAAATGCGCCGCTTTCAAGATAAGGCGTAACGACCTTATGGAGCATCGCTTCGGTAATATGCGTTTCTCCGTGGGAAAGCGCATACGCCGACAGCTTGGCAATCTCGTTAACAAGCACGTTCATATCTGTCCCCGAGCGCTCAATCAACCGATGACAAATATCGTTGGTAGCAAACGTACCGCTTGCGATGAAATGCTTTGACACCCACGCGGCAAGCTTTGCGGGCGTTTGCTTCGGAAATTCCACAATATTAACAACAGGCGAGAGTTTTTTAAAAATCTCGCTCGGCTTTTTTGACGTACCCGCGACAAATTCCTCGCCCCTTGTATAAAAAAGCACAACGGTATCGGGCAATTCTTCAAGTAACCTGCCAAGTCCTTCAACGGTATCCTTATTCAGCTTGGAAAAATTAACGTCCTCCACCTCGACAAGACGGCACTCCGCCATCATCGGCAGCATTTCAAGCTCGGCGGGGAGCTTTGAAAGCTCGGTAATAACACTGTGATTAAAGGCAGCCATGCCGACATCTTCGATCAGTACCGAGCGCACCTTTTCGCGATAATGCTGTTTTAAATAATTTTCTTCCCCATAAAAAAGATACGCGCCGCGCATCGAGGGCTTTATCGCTTTATCAAGCTCTGAAATCGTCATAGCTTTTTATGGAAAAACTTTTTTGAAACCAGTTTTCCCATACCCTTTCAAAAACTTTCAAACTAAAAAACGTGATTTATACGGCTGAATATGTTTATATTTTATAAAATTTTATAAAATTTGAGCTTTTCTTACTTTTCTTCCTTCTTCTCGCCCTTCATATACGGGATATAGAGGACAAAATAATTGATACCCGAATAAATCGTCATAAAGGTCATTACGATAAGAGAAGCGTAAGTAATAACCTGCACATTTCTACCGTATTGAATATCAAACAGATAGAAAATAGCCTTAAACACCCACGGCTCGATGAGCGCGGCAATGATAAAAACGATCTGCGATACCGTTTTAATCTTGCCTGCCATATTAGCGGCGATCACAGGACCGCCCGAATCCTTGCAGATCAGGCGGAGAGAAGTCACGGCAAGCTCGCGCGCAATAATGACAAAAAGCGAAAAAACCATACTGATAACAAAGACGTTATAGCCTCTTGACCAGATGGTGCGCTGTGTATAATAAATAATCAGCGCGAGCATACCGCCCATCACAAGCAGCTTGTCGGCAATGGGATCGAGAAACTTACCAAAATCGGTAACGGCGTTGTATTTCCTTGCAATCTTGCCGTCAAGCATATCTGTCAGCGAGATAAGAAGGAAAATTGCCGCACCGACGATACAAACCATATAATCCTCTTGAAAAATACGAAAAGACTCACCGTTCGGATTCGGGTTATTGAAAATAATCATAACCATAAAGATCGGCACGAGGATTGCGCGGATCACGGTCAGAATATTCGGAATTTTTTTAATCGTTTCAAGCTTCATGGTTTATTCCTCCGTATCGTCAGAAACCTCGCCGACAAGGTCGTATTCAAGCGCTTCATTAATAAGAACTTTTACAAATTCACCCTCGGAAACAGAAATATCCGAGGTGAAATATACCTTCGCATCAATATCGGGCGCATCCGATTCCCGTCTGCCGTAATAAATTTTCTGCACAGGATCGTAGCCCTCGCAAAGAACGGTATAGACCGAGCCGATCTTTTGCTCGTTTTTCGCTTCAACAACAGCATTCTGCGTTTGCATCAGAATGGCGTAGCGATCCTCCTTGATTTCCTCGTCGAGCTGATCCTCAAAGGCAGCGGCAGGCGTTCCTTCCTCGCGCGAATATTTAAACGCGCCGAAGTGGTCAAAGCCGACTGTTTTTACAAATTCGCAAAGAGAACCAAACTGTTCCTCACTCTCTCCGGGGAAGCCGACAATTGCCGTCGAACGAATGGTGATCGCAGGAACTGCATCGCGAAGCCGCCTGATCGCATCTTCAATGACAGCTCTTCCGCCGTGACGGTTCATACGGCGAAGAACAGTATCGTCGATATGCTGAATGGGAAGATCAATATACTTGCAAAGGCGGGGATTCGTGCGAAATTCCTCGCAAAGCTCGTCGGTGATCTTGTCGGGATAGCAGTACATCAGACGAATCCACGGAATTTTCGTTTCGGCGGTAATTGCCTTGACAAGTCTTGCCAACGCATACTCACCGTAAAGATCAAGACCGTAGCGCGAGGTATCCTGCGCGATGATATTAAGCTCCTTCACACCGAGAGACTCAAGATTTTTTGCCTCGGCAACAAGGTCCTCAATGGGACGGGAGCGAAATCTGCCGCGGATATCGGGAATGGCGCAGTAGGTGCAACGGTTGTCACAACCCTCCGCGATTTTTAAGTAAGCGGTATACTCGGGTGTCGTCACCACGCGCTCGCCGCCGAGCGCGACGGTGTCTTTATCGAGATAGAGCGAAAATTTCTCGCCCTGATAAGCGGCATCGACCGCTTTTACGATCTCATGGATCGAGCCAACGCCGAGAAGGGCATCCACCTCAGGAAGCTCGGCGAAAATCTCATCGCGAAAACGCTCGGCAAGGCATCCCGTTACGACGATACCCTTTAAATTTCGATTTTCCTTAAGCCACGCAATATCGAGAATATTCTCGATTGCCTCGCTTTTTGCCGAATCAATAAAAGCGCAGGTGTTAATAATGACAACGTCCGCTTCGGTTTCATCGGCGGTAATATAATAGCCCGCATCAAGAAGATGCTTGAGCATAATTTCGGTGTCGATCAGATTTTTAGAACAACCGAGCGACACAAAACCAACGGTAATAGGCATAATTTTTTCCTTTTTACGCATTACGTAATACCGTAACACAATAATTTTTAAAGTTTTTTTCTTCGCTTTTTTCAAAAGACGTTATCAATTGCCGTTATTTCAAACGTCAGACTCCTCAAACGTCAGTCCGTCAAGCGCTTCATAAATTTCGTGCGAGGAGTAACCAAGTGAGCTGAGCCGCGATACGACGTAACGCTTCCCGCGATGAGAAACACGCGCCGCTTCCTCCTTCGCATACAGCCCGAAATTGATCTCAGCAATCGCCTCGGCAAAATACTCCTCCACACTCTGACGGTCAAATTTTTGTAATAGCTCCCGACGGATGCGGCTTCTGCCATAATGCTTTTTACGGGCAAGATACTCGGTATGCGCAAGAAAAAGACGTTTTTCATGAAATAACCCCTGCGACTCGCACAAAAGAACCGCTTGCTTTGCTTCATCAGACGAAAATCCCTTTTTGAAAAGCTTGTCGCGCAGCATTTTACGGCTATTCGCGCCGCTTTGCAAAATACGATATGCCGCCATAAGCGCGGGATTTTCCGCAGTCTGACCGGCACTGCCCGACTTTTCCGCTTCCTCATACGCTTGATTTTCCTCACATTCCTTGCCCGAAAAGAATTTTTGGGAGCGAGGCGCGCAACGATCCTCGGCAAAATCGGAAAGATTGTTATTTTGTTTTTTGGGAATGCGGATCATCAGAGAACTTCAATGTCGAAGCCGTCGTCATCGTCGTCGATAGGCGACTGAGAAAGCGCGTCGCCAAGACCGCCGCCCGAAGAAAGCTCGCGGATTTTTTCTTCGATCTCTGCCATCACGTCCTCGTGCTCCTCAAGATAGGTCTTTGCCTTTTCTCTGCCCTGTGCGATGCGCTCGTCATTGTAGCTGAACCACGCGCCGCTCTTTTCGATAATGCCCGCGTCCACAGCAAGATCGAGGATTTCACCTACCTTTGAAATTCCCTTACCGTAGAGAATATCAAATTCCGCCACCTTAAAGGGAGGCGCGACCTTGTTCTTGACAACCTTACACTTAACGTGGTTACCGTAAGGATCGGAGCCGTTCTTGAGAACCTCGCTCTTACGAATGTCAATTCTGACCGATGCATAATATTTCAACGCGTTACCGCCGGGTGTGGTTTCGGGATTACCGTATACAATTCCCACCTTCAAACGAAGCTGGTTAATGAAAATAACAATACAATTGGTCTTGGCAATCGAGCTTGTAAGCTTACGGAGTGCCTGCGACATCAGTCTTGCCTGTGCGGCAACCTGCGTCTGTCCCATTTCGGCATCCACTTCTGCCTGCGGAACGAGTGCTGCTACCGAGTCAACGACGACAATATCCACAGCGCCCGAACGCACGAGCGATTCGGTAATCTCAAGCGCCTGCTCTGCCGAGTCGGGCTGAGAAACAAGCAGCTCCTCAATATCAATACCGAGCGCCGCCGCATATACGGGATCGAGCGCATTTTCGACGTCGATATACGCCGCCGTACCGCCCTCCTTCTGCACCTCTGCAACCGAGTGCAGCGCGAGCGTTGTCTTACCCGACGATTCAGGACCGTAAATTTCAATAATTCTGCCACGAGGCAAACCGCCGATACCGAGAGCAAGATCAAGCGTTAAAGAGCCCGTCGATACCGCCGTCACGTTCATTGCTTTGTTGTCGCCAAGGCGCATGATCGCGCCCTTACCGTAATCCTTTTCAATCTGCAAAAGCGTCGATTCAAGCGCGCGCTTTTTTGCGTCCTCACTGCCCGCTTTTGCGGCAGTGTCTTTTTTCTTGGTAGGTTTTGCCATTGTTTTATCCTTTCTTATAAAAGATCATTCCTCTATGAGCCGTTCCGCCGTTACGCCGGCAATGAGCGTCTGTCCCATCAGCTTCCACGCGCCGTCCTCAAAAAGAATTTCAACTTCCTTTTTGTGTAAAATGGGATTGCCGTCCTTATCAAAACGATAGGTCGTGATCTCGGCGCGGATATGCGTTTCATTGGAGCGCTTTATCTTCGCCGAGCCGAGAAGATAGAGCGTTCTGCCTGAAAATCCCTCGTCAGATACGTTGATCTTCAGTCCTTCCGTGTCCTCGTAAAAACGGGAAGGACGGCTGACCGATTCTCCGTCGTCTGCCGTGCCATCTTCGATTGCTTCGTCATTAAAGCCCAGAAAGGCGTAATCATAGATCGGCTCGCGACCCTCTTTCGTGAAGATCGCATCCACCTCGCCCATCAGCGAGGCAAGCGTGATATACTTGGAATCGGGATGCACGAGATAATAGTGCTGATAATCGGAATAAATATCGTCACCGGGGTCTTCCTTCGTCTTAAAGGAATCAAAATAAATATAGCCGTTCAGATCCGCCTCACGCGTGAGAAGCACATCGAGAATTTCGTTTGCTTCTTCATCGGTATATACGTTACCGCAAGCGGTAACACTGAATAAACAGAGGAAGATCAAACAGGAGCAAATAAGCTTTTTCATCATGTTACGCTTCTTCCTCAGGCGTTTCGGCAGCGGTGGGATCATCCTCAAAATTACGGTTGATCGCCGTTACCGTCACGATGCTGTCGTTTTCGTCAAGGCGCATCACGATAACGCCTGCCGCCGTTCTCGAATAAATCGGAATATCGTCGCCCGCCGTACGGATGACTGTTCCCTCCTCGGTAATGATCATAATATCATCACCCTCTCCTACCGCAAGAATGCCCGCCAAAAGACCGCTTCTCTCGTTCAGATTCTGACAGGTAACACCCTTACCACCGCGGTTACGGCGCGAAATGTCGTCAAAACGGCTTCTCTTGCCAATACCCTTTTCGGATACCGTGAAAAGATACTTGCCGTCCTCTACCACAACTACGCCTACGACGTAGTCGCCCTCGTCGAGCTTGATACCGCGCACACCGCGCGCCGTTCTGCCCATCGGACGTGCATCCGCCTCATCAAAGCGATTGGCAGAACCGTTGTGGGTTGCAATGATAATATCGGAATCACCTTTCGTGCGCTTAACGAAGACAAGCTCATCCCCTTCATCAAGATCAATAGCGATCTTACCGCCGCGGCGCTGATATTCATACTCCGTGATAGACGTACGCTTGATCGTACCGTACTTCGTCACGAAAAGAAGATATTCATCCTCGGCAAAACCGGGTGTTGAAAGCATCGTCGTGACCTTTTCGCCCTCGGTAAGCTCAAGCAGATTGACAAGATTCGAGCCCTTTGCCGTTTTCGAGGCTTCGGGAATACGGAAAGGACGGGTTACGTAAATTCTGCCCTTGTTGGTAAAAAGCATCAGATGCGCGTGGCTGTCGGTTGCAATCATCTTTTCTACGGTATCACTTTCCTTTGTCCTGATACCGACCACACCCTTACCGCCGCGGCGCTGAGAGGTATACTCATCACTCGAAAGACGTTTGATATAGCCGTCGTGCGTCATGGTAATAACGGCAATATGGCGTTCAATGAGGTCTTCAAGCTCAATCTCGTCTTCAAGCGGAACAAGCTCGGTGCGACGGTCGTCGCCAAAGCGATCCTTAATGACGAGCATATCGTTCTTGATAAGTTCTTTGATCTTATTTTCATCAGCAAGAATGCCCTTAAGCTCTTCAACCGTTTCACGAAGACGGGCAAGACGCTCCTCAATCCTGGTTCTTTCAAGTCCCGACAGCTTGCCGAGCGTCATTTCGACGATAGCCTGCGCCTGTGCTTCTGAAAATCCGAAACGCTCTGTCAGTGATGCGCGTGCCGACGGAATGCTGTCGGACGCCTTGATGATGGCAATAATCTCATCGATGTTGTCCAGTGCAATCTGATAGCCCTCGTAAATATGCATTTCATCAAGCGCTTTCTTTAATTCGTAACGCACCTTTCTTGTGACAACGCCCTCCTGGAAGGTAATATAATGCGTAAGAATTTCCTTAAGATTTAGAACTCTCGGTACGCCCTCAACGATAGCAAGCATATTAACAGCGCAAGTACTCTGCAATTCGGTCAGCTTGTAAAGCTGATTTAAAATGACGTGACCGTTGGCATCGCGCTTGAAATCAATCACGATACGCATACCGTCGCGGCCGGTTTCGTCGCGGATATCGGTAATACCCTCGATTTTCTTTTCCTTTACACAGTTTGCCATCGTTTCAACGAGCAATTGCTTATTAACCTGATAGGGAATCTCGGTCACGACAATGCGTCGGTTTTCTTCCTCAACCTCGGCGCGCGCGCGAACGGTGATCTTACCGCGGCCGGTGGTATAGGCATCGTAAATACCGCGCGTGCCGCAGATCATAGCGGCAGTCGGAAAATCGGGACCCTTAATATAATCCATAAGCTCGGTGATCTCACAATCGGGATGATCCATCAGATAGATCGTTCCATCAATAACTTCACCGAGATTGTGGGTTGGAATATTCGTCGCCATGCCGACTGCGATACCCACACTGCCGTTAACTAAGAGATTGGGAAAACGCGAGGGAAGCACCTCAGGCTCACGGCGTTTATTATCAAAGTTGGGAATGAAATCCACGACGTCCTTTTCAATATCAGTCATCATTTCATTGGCAAGACGGTGGAGACGCGCCTCAGTATAACGGTAAGCGGCAGCTTGGTCACCGTCAATGTTACCGAAGTTACC